>JAEIOF010000181.1 GCA_016342445.1 Verrucomicrobiota bacterium
CGCAGATCCCCAACATCCGCGATATCCGCGAGGCGGTCAAAGAGGGGTGCCGCATCTATGCCGGACTCGTCGAAGAGGGCGCGCCCATGGGCGTGCTCGACCTCGGCGGCGGGCTGGCCGTCGACTACGACGGGTCGCACACCAACTTCACCAGCAGTTGCAACTACGGCACCGCCGAATACTGCTCTGCCATCGTCGAAGAAATCATGAGCATCCTGGACGAGACCGGAACGCCTCATCCAGACATCATCACAGAGTCCGGCCGCGCCACCGTGGCGTACTACTCCATCCTGCTCTTCAACGTACTCGACGTCAGCCGCTTCGAGACTCACAGGTTGCCGGAAACCCTTCCGGAGGATTCGCACGAACTGCTGGTGAATCTGATGGTGGCCTTCCAGTCGCTGACCGCCAAAAATGTGCAGGAGTGCTACCACGACGCTCTCTATTATCGCGATGAAGCCCACGAGCTTTTCAAGCGCGGCGGCATGACGCTCCGCGAGCGCGCGCTGGCCGGGCAGATCTTCTGGCACATCCTCACCCGCATCTCCGTTCTCATCCGCGATCTCGAGTATGTGCCGGACGAATTTGAAAACCTCACCAGCGCGCTGGCCGATGTCTACTACGGCAACTTCAGCCTCTTTCAATCGCTACCCGACTCGTGGGCTATCGATCAGCTCTTCCCGATTCTCCCGATTCACCGGCTCGGCGAACAGCCGACGAACGAGGCCATCCTCGCCGACATCACCTGCGATTGCGACGGCAAGATTGACCGCTTTATCGATCTGCGCGATGTCCGCAAAACCCTGCCCCTGCACGACTTGAAAGACGACGAAGACTACACCCTCGGCGTCTTCCTCGTCGGCGCCTATCAGGAAACCCTCGGCGACCTGCACAACCTGCTCGGCGATACCAACGTCGTTTCCGTCCGCATCGACCCCGACGGGCAGATCCACTACGCCCGCGAAATCGAAGGCGACAGCGTGGCCGACGTGCTCAGCTATGTGGAATATGAACCGAAAGAAATGGTTCAGCGCATGCGCGCCATGGCCGAGAAGGCGGTCAAAAACGGGAGCATCACGCCGAAAGAGCGCCGCGCCGTTATGGACGCCTACGAAAGCGGCCTGCGCGGCTACACCTATTTCGAAAGAGAGAACTAACAGTTTAAAATATGATTTCTCGCAAAGGCGCAAAGGCGCAAAGGCGCAAAGAATGTGCAGAATCTGCTTAGCGAGCTTAGCGAGCTTTGCGGCTTTGCGAGAGAATCTTTTCATGAAGGGAATTGTGATATGGGAAAAGTTTTAATTATCGGAGCGGGCGGAGTCAGCGGCGTGGTGGTTCACAAATGCGCGCAGCACCCGGACGTTTTTGAAGAAATCGTTTTGGCCAGCCGCACAAAATCCAAGTGCGACGCGATTGCCGCGCAGCTCGATCGCAAAATCGAAACCGTGCAGGTCGATGCCGACAACGTACCCGAGCTCGTCGCGCTCATCAAAAAGGTTCAGCCCGACCTCGTCCTCAATGTCGCGCTTCCCTATCAGGATCTGCACATCATGGACGCCTGTCTCGAAACCGGCGTCAACTATCTCGACACCGCCAACTACGAGCCCGAAGACACCGCCAAATTTGAGTATAGCTGGCAGTGGGCCTATCAGGAACGCTTCAAAAAAGCGGGCGTCATGGCGCTGCTCGGTTCCGGGTTCGACCCCGGTGTCACTTCCGTCTTCTGCACCTATATCCAGAAGCACCACCTCGACGAAATCCACACTATCGATATCATCGACGTCAACGCCGGCGACCACGGCTATCCCTTCGCCACCAACTTTAATCCGGAAATCAATATCCGCGAAGTGACCGCTAAAGGCCGCTTCTGGGAAAACGGCGAATGGATCGAAACCGATTCGCTCTCCGTCAAACACCCCTTCGAAGTGCCGGAAAACATCGGTAACCCCAATATTTACCTGATGTACCACGAAGAGCTCGAATCGCTCGCCAAGCACATTCCGCATCTGAAGCGCGCCCGCTTCTGGATGAGCTTCGGCGAAAGTTACCTCAAGCACCTCGAAGTGCTCGGCAACGTCGGCATGAC
>JAEIOF010000182.1 GCA_016342445.1 Verrucomicrobiota bacterium
CGCATTTTTTCGCCGCCGCCCGAAGCTCGGTGATGGTTTTGGCCCGGCCCGTGCTATTGACGTATTCCGGCGCGAAATGGTTGTCCACATCCACACCCAGCTTTTTGGGCGGCAGGTCGCGCACATGTCCCATCGAGGCTTTGACGATATAGTCGTCGCCGAGATATTTATTAATCGTCTTTGCTTTGGCGGGGGACTCTACAATCACTAATTTCATTATCAAAATTCCTTCGTTAACCTCTTAAATCGTCCGCCAATTCCACTCTGCGCCCCGGCAGCATCTTGATCACGCGCTTCATTTCCAATCCGAGTAGCAGTCCGCTGATTTGCGCGCTCGACAAGCTGACGGCCCGGGCCAGACTATCGACGTCCAGCGCCTCCTGCCAAAGGGCTTCCACCAGCTGTGTTTCCTCCTCCGAGAGCGGGACTTTGGGCCGCGCCGAGGCCCGTTTTTCGGGTTGCTCCATGGTTCCCGGAGGAATTAAAAGCTCGAACTCTTCTAATATATCGCCGACGTTGTCCACCAATTTCGCCCCGTTTTTTATTAAGCGGTTGGTTCCCTTGGCCGACGGCTGGTCAATCCGCCCCGGCACAGCAAAGACACTTCGGCCCTGTTCCAGCGCGGCATCGGCGGTGTGCAGCGACCCGCTTTTGAAGCCCGCCTCGACCACCACCACGCCCATCGAAAGCCCGCTGATGATCCGGTTACGGTAAGGGAATGTCATCCGGTCGGCAGGCCGCCCGAGCGGATATTCACTGATCACCGCGCCGCGGGCCGCGATGGCGTCAGCCAGCTCTGCGTTCTCCGGCGGATAAAGCTGATCAATCGCCGAGCCGAGCACGGCGATGGTGCGGCCTTTCCCCTTGAGCGCCCCCTGATGAGATGCGGTGTCGATTCCGCGCGCTAATCCACTGACAATCGTGAAGCCGGTCTGCGCCAGCTGATAGGCCAGCCGGTCGGCGATATTCAACCCGTAATGGGTCGCCTTGCGCGAACCGACCATGCCCAGCGCATGGGCATCGGCGGGCAGAAACGAGCCGCGCACATACAGAGCGAGCGGCGGATCGTGAATCGCCTTGAGGGCGACGGGATATTCGACATCCAGCGGCGTAAGGATGCGAATCCCAATCGCTGCGGCTTTCTCAATCTCTTCCTGCGGATCAATCCCCCCGCGCTGAGCCAAAATGGAGGTGCTCAGTTTCTCGCCAATGCCTCGCACACGCAGAAGATCATTTGCATCCACTTCGAATACCGCCTGCGGAGACCCCAGAAAATCGATGAGGGCCCGCACCTTAATCGGCCCGAGCCCCTCCATCTGGTTCAGGGCAATGTACGCTTCACGATCGGTCATCAGATACGCGATCCTTTCTTTTTGAAAAACAAATCAAGCTGGGCATCTTTGAGTAAATCGTAGGTTTTGAGAATGCGCAAAGTTTGAAGCAGATCGGACTTTTCGTAGTTTTTGGAAACGTCCACGCGATCGACCAGTTCGAGAAGCATCGTGCGGAAGGAGAGCACGCCATCGACTCCGTTTTCGCGCAACATTGCCAGCGCCTCCTCCTGCGGGGCCGCACCGGCGGCCATATCAGACACGCACAAAATCTTCACGACCGACCCCGGCCCAAGAATCTTGCGCGCCTCTTTGGTGACCGACAACTCGGCAAAACGGAAAATCTCCGGATTGGTTTTCAGGGTGGCGGGGCTGAACCGGTCGGTGTGCCATCCGCGAATACTGACCACCGCGCGTTGCACCTTCTCCAGATGCCTGGCATCCCAGATCACTTCTTTGGGCGTGTTAAAAACACCTGCCTGACCGGGGCGGGTGATCAGAAAATCAATTTCCTCATCGTCGTGTTTGCGGCGCGCGGCCACCTGATGCTTGTTGGGCTGAATGATAAAAAACCCGCGAGTTTCAAAATATTCGCGGACAATTTGTTCATTGACCGATGCCATTCCAGACCTCCTCCATCAACTCTTCAGGAATCTCGCAACCGAGCTCGGCGTGACCCATCCGGTCGACCAGCACGAACTTCACCAGTCCGTCGCGGGTCTTCTTATCGACCGC
>JAEIOF010000009.1 GCA_016342445.1 Verrucomicrobiota bacterium
CAATAAAGATTGAAGATTTCCTGCTCCGCCCGCCGGTTGAAAAGGGGGCCGATCAAATCGCCGCCGCCGTGCTGGCCGACATTAAAAAGCGCGGGGATAGCGCTGTGCTGAAATATGCGCGGCAGTTCGACCGCGCACCGCGCACGCTGGTGGACTTCTGTGTCAGCAAAGCGGAGATCACCGCCGCTAAAAAAGCGGTGGATGCCGAGTTCAAAAAAGCGGCCAAAGAGGCACACACGCGTATCACCCAATTCGCTATCGCCGGCCTGCGCGAAGACTGGAAAATGCCCTCGCCGCAGGGCGGATGGCTTGGCGAAAAATTTGTACCGCTCGACCGGATCGGCGCCTACATTCCGGGCGGCGCGGCTCCGCTGGCCTCCACCGCGCTGATGACGCTGACGCTCGCGCAGGTTGCCGGGGTTCCCGAGCGGATCGCCTGCACGCCTTCCCGCGAAGATGGGTCGGTGAATCCGTACATTTTGTATGCACTCGACCTGGCGGGGGCGACCGAGATTTATAAAGTCGGCGGCATTCAGGCCATCGGCGCCATGGCCTACGGCACGAAGACGATAGGCAAGGTGCAGAAAATTGTCGGCCCCGGCGGGCCGTATGTGACCGCCGCCAAGCGGCTGGTCTATGGCGATGTCGCCCTCGATATGGTTGCGGGTCCGAGCGAAATCGCGGTGCTGGCCGACGACTCCGCCAATCCGGCGCACGTCGCGGCCGATCTGCTTTCGCAGGCCGAACACGGAACCGGCTCCGAAAAAGCTCTGTTGATTGCCACATCCGAAAAACTGGCGAAGGCGGTCCGTGTCGAGCTCGACACGCAGGCTAAGACGCTGACCCGCAAGGCGCCGGTCGCCAAGGTGCTGGCCCGCGGCTGCCTGCTGGTCGTGGTTCCGAACATCGAGAAGGGGATCGAGCTGTGTAACCGTTTCGCTCCCGAGCACATGGAAGTGATCGTTAAAAACGCCGAGCGCGTCGCGAAAAAGATCAACACCGCCGGCGCGATCTTTATCGGCCCGTGGACGCCGGAAGCGGTCGGCGATTTCGCCGCCGGGCCGAGCCATGTTCTGCCGACCGGCGGAACCGCCGCCTTTTTCTCCGGCCTGACCGTGGAAGACTTCCGCCGCCGCGTCAGCCTGATTCATTTCACCAAAGAAGACCTCAAAGAAACCGTATCGGTGGTCGAAGCGTTTGGCCGCGTCGAAACCCTCGACGCCCACGCCCGCTCCGCAAGCATCCGTTTGGAAAAATAGACTTATGAAAAATTTGATACGAAAATCTGTAGTAGAAATAGACGGGTATGTTCCGGGGGAGCAGCCGAAGGGCGAAGAGATCATCAAGCTGAATACGAATGAGAACCCCTATCTCTGTTCACCGGAGGTGGACGATATTCTGCGTGAGCTCGATGTTTCAACGCTGGCGAAGTATCCCGATCCGCTCTGCGTGGAAGTGCGCAAGGTGATTGCGGAGAAGCATGAGGTTGGTCTCGACAACACCTTCGCGGGCAACGGTTCGGACGAAATTCTGGCGCTGTGCATCCGCGCGTTTGCGGAGCGCGACGGCGGGTCGGTCGGCTATTTTGATCCGTCCTACTCGCTTTATCCGGTGCTGGCCCGGATTGAGGAGATCGAAACGCGCCCCGTGGCGCTGGACGACAATTTTGAGTGGCAGATGCCGGACGGCTACGAGGCCTCGGTCTTCTTTCTGGCTAACCCGAATGCTCCCACCAGCCTGCTGTTTCCGAAGGATAAGGTTGAAGCCTTTGTGAAGGATTTTGCCGGCGTGGTGGTGATCGACGAGGCCTATGTGGATTTCTCCCGCGAGCACTGCATGGAGTTCGCGACGAAGTACGACAACGTGATCGTCACGCGGACGCTTTCGAAATCCTACGCGCTGGCGGGCATTCGCTTCGGCTACTGCGTCGGGAATAAAGAGCTGATCGACGCGCTCTATAAAATCAAGGATTCCTATAATTTAAACACCATCACGCAGGAGCTGGCGCGCGTCGCGCTGCTCGACGAGGGGACGATGGAGGCGGTCACGGCCGCGGTGAAAGGCTCGCGCGGGCTGTTCGCAACGGAGCTCAAAGAGCTCGGCTTTAAGGTCTATCCGTCCGAAACCAACTTCCTGTGGGTGAAGCCGCCGAAGCCCGGCGCGAAAAAGATTTTTGAGGAGCTCCGCAGCCGGAAGGTCTTCACTCGCTGGTTCGACGGCGACCGCACCAAAGACTATCTGCGCATCACCATCGGCACCAACGATCAGATGCTGGCGCTAGTCGATGCGCTGGAAGAAATTCTGGGCAAATAGCATGACGACGAACTGTCCGAACAAAGCAAAGAATCTGGCGGACTGCACCTGCTCCTATTCCTGCGCCAAGAAGGGGCTGTGTTGCGAATGCGTGGCTCACCACCGCGCCAAGGGACAGATCCCCGCCTGCTTTTTCTCGAAAGAGGCCGAAGCCACCTACGACCGCTCCATCGCCGCGCTCTGCCGCGAGCAGGCTGAGCCTGCACCCAATTAATTTTCCAAGCCCTGGAAACCGGCAATGCCGGTCTGTCTGATTTTTTCCAAACATGAACCATTCCCGCTGGTCATTATTTTGCTTATAGCAAAATTATCTATCGCTTCGATTTCGGGGAAAAACGCGGGATAAAAGTTTCAATGAGTGGAAAAACTAAAAAGCCGCCACGGGGCTCGTGGCGGCTTTTTGCGTTCGGAGCGCGGCGAATTACATTTGCTGGGCGACTTTGTAGGCTTCGTATTCTTTGATTTCGGCGTCGAGGTTTTCGAAGGCTTTGGTGGCCCGGAAGCGGGTGTAGAGCTCTTGTTCTTTTTCGAGCTGTGCCATGACCGCTTTGGGGTTGAGCTCCATCAGGGCGTAGGCGGTGACGGTGCCGTCGAGAACTTCATATTTCAGCTCTTTGGCCACGCTACCCTGAATCTGCTGGCTGGTGATGGCCTGCGCGGTGCTACTGAACTGCGCGAGAATCTGCGCGTTTTCGGCGAGGCCGGTTTCTTCGACAAAATCTTTCTGGATGGCTTCGATTTTGGTTTCGAGCAGTTGAGCCAGCTCCACGCGTCCGCGGGTTTTGGCTTTGTTGAGGGCGATTTCGAGGCTTTTGGATTCGCCGATGCCGACCACGGCTATGCCGCCGGATTCGAGGATCTTGGCGGACATTTTCTGGAAGTCTTCAAAGAGGGGCTGCTGGGCTTCGGCCTTTTTGGCTTCCGGTGTGCTGGAGCATCCGGAAAGTCCGGCGGCGAATGCGGAACAAACGACCCAGAATAATAATTTTTTCATGACGGAACTCCTTTGTGTTCTCCGAAGCACCCCTTGCGCTTCCAATGTTTGGAAAATATAGCATCCAATAGGTTCAAGCAACCGATTTAACAGGGCGTTTCGGCTTGAGATGGGGGGGTCAAATCCCTATAACAAACACCTCTTTGTCTTATTGAAAGGAAAGTCTATGAACATTGTGGTCTGCATTAAGCAGGTGCCCGATTCGGATAAGGTCACGATTGACCGCGAGACAAATCGTCTCAACCGCGCCGGTGTGCCGAGTATCATTAACCCTTTTGATGAAAACGCCCTCGAAATGGCGTTGCGGCTCAAGGATCTTCATGGCGGCAAGGTGACGGTCCTTTCGATGGGCCCGCCGCAGGCTGAAGAAGCTCTGCGCACGGCGCTTTCGCTCGGCGCGGACGAAGCGATTCTGGTTTCCGACCGCAAGTTCGGCGGGGCGGACACTTGGGCAACTTCCTACACGCTGACGCTGGCACTCAAGAAAATCGAAGAGCCGATTGACCTGATCCTGTTCGGCAAGCAGGCGATCGACGGCGACACCGCGCAGGTGGGCCCGGGCGTGGCCCACTTCTACGGCGTACCGATGATCACCTACGCTAAATCGTGCGAAGTGATCGATAGCGGCTTCAAAATTCAGCAGGTAACCGACCACGGTTACAATGTCTGGGAAGTTGAAAAACCCGCCGCGCTGACGGTGGTGAAAGAGGCCAACGAACTTCGCATGCCGTCGCTCAAGAAGAAGCTCGCCGCCAAAAAGGCCGTGATCCCGACATGGGGATACGAAGACCTGAATCCCGAAGACGAAAAAATCGGTCTCAGCGGTTCGCCGACCAAAGTACACAAGGTATTTGCTCCCCCGGTCAAGTTGAACAAGGAGATCCTCTCCGGTGAACCGGCGGAAATGGTCAAGGAACTCATTTACAAGCTGCGGGAGAAAAAAGTCATATGAGCACCAAAAAAGAAATCTGGGTTTATGCCGAGCAGGAAAACGGCCATCTGGCCGGAACCGTGTTTGAGCTGCTCTCCGAGGGCCGCAAGCTGGCTGAGAAATCGGGCTTCACATTGTGCGCTGTGCTGGCCTCTGCCAACGGCAAGCCGATGCATCAGGAGCTGTTCAATTACGGCGCGAAGAAGATCTATAACGTGGAAGATCCCAAGTTGGAAACCTATCAGAACGACTACTTTGCCAAAGTGATCGATACGCTGATTAAAGCCGAAGAGCCGGAGATCATTCTGTACGGAGCCAGCACGATCGGCCGCAGTCTCGCGCCGACCGTCGCCGTCATGGGCTGGGCCGGCCTCACCGCCGACTGCACCGAGCTCGACTTCGACACCGAACGCAACATTCTGCTTCAGACCCGTCCGGCATTCGGCGGCAATATTATGGCCACCATCATCTGCCCGGATCACCGTCCGCAGATGGCGACCGTCCGCTCCAACGTCTTCAAAAAAGAGAAGGTCGGTGAGGTCGAAACCGGCGAAGTGATCGACGTAACGGTGGATATCTCGGGTGTGCGTGAGCGGATGAAACGAATTGAAAGCGTTGTCGAAGAGGTGAACACCGTCGATTTGAAAGCGGCTGAGTTCATTGTTTCCGGCGGCCGCGGCGTCGGCTCGCCCGAAAACTTCGACAAAATCGAAGCATTGGCCAACATCCTTGGCGGCGCGGTTGGCGCCTCGCGCGCAACCGTTGATGCCGGGTGGATCTCCCACCACCATCAGGTTGGCCAGACCGGCAAAACCGTCTGTCCGTTGATTTACATCGCCTGCGGAATTTCCGGCGCCATTCAACATTTGGCCGGGATGCAGAGTGCCGATCTGATCATCGCGATCAATAAAGATTCCGATGCGCCGATCTTTGACGTGGCCGATTTTGGCCTGGTTGGATGCCTGCACGATATCGTGCCGGAGTTCACCAGGCAGATTGCCGCCTTGAGAGCCTAAGAGGAGTTGTCAGACCGTGGAAAAAGTCATCATCATCGGAACGGGGCCTGCGGGTCTGACCGCCGCAGTCTATGCGGCGCGGGCCAACCTCGATCCGCTGGTGATTGAAGGGTTTCAGCCCGGCGGTCAGCTGATCACCACCTCGGACGTGGAAAACTACCCCGGCTTTCCCGAGGGGATCAGCGGTGCTGAACTGATGGATCTGACCCGCAAGCAAGCCGAGCGCTTCGGTGCCCGCTTTAAAGCCGGGGAAGTGGCGGCGGCCGGTCTGACCTGCCGTCCAATGAGTTTGACTTTGAGCGACGGCGAGAAGATTGAGGCGCAAACCATTATTGTGGCCACGGGCGCGAGCGCACAGTACATCGGGTTGGAGTCGGAGCAGAAGCTGATCGGCCGCGGCGTTTCCGGTTGCGCCACCTGTGACGGCGCATTCTACCGCGATGTTCCCGTCGCGGTCGTCGGCGGCGGTGACACCGCGATGGAAGACGCGCTTTTTCTCACCCACTTTGCCTCTAAAATCACCGTCATTCACCGACGCAATCAGTTCCGCGCCTCCCAGATTATGGCTGAGCGCGTGATCGCACATCCAAAAATCGAAGTGCTTTGGGACAGCGTCATTGATGAAGTGCTCGGCGTGGAGAAAAACGAAGTCACGGGCCTGAAGGTTCGTAATGTTAAAACGAACGAAGTGTCAGAGCTGGCGGTCACCGGCCTGTTTGTGGCCATCGGACATAAGCCGAACACCGGCCCCTTCGCCGGGCAGCTCGACACCGATCACACCGGCTATCTGATCGCAAAAAACACCCGCACCAACATCGACGGCGTCTTTGCGGCGGGCGATGTGCAGGATTCGGTTTATCGCCAGGCGATCACCGCCGCCGGCTCCGGCTGCGCGGCCGCCATTGAGGCCGAACGCTATCTTGAGGCGCAGCAATGAGTTCGAAAAAGAAGAGCGCCGAATTTTCATGGAGCATCTACCGGCGGCTTCTAAGTTTTACCCGTCCGTATGTGACGCGGCTGGTTCTCGGCATCGTTTGCGGTGTGCTCTACGGCGCAACTGCATTCGGGCTGATCATTATTATCTACTGGGCGGTCGGCAACCTGAGCGGCGAGGCCATGGGCGAGGGCGTCACCCAATTCCTCGAAAAGATTCATCTCGATCAGATGTTTGCTTCATCCCATAAAATCGAGCTGACCTCTGAGATGGGGCTGCGGAAATTGGTGATTACCGCCCTTGCACTCCCGCTGATTGCCCTGTTGCAGGGAGTTGTCTTTTTTGTTGGGAAGTACTGTGTTGAATGGGTCGGAACCCGCGTGGTGATGGATGTGCGCAGCAAGCTGTTTTCCCACATTCACGATCTGCCAATGCAGTTTTTCGGTCGCAGCCGCGTCGGCGAGCTGATTTCGCGGATCACCAACGACACGGCGATTGTTCGCGAGCTGGTGGCCAATGTCATCGGCGATCTGATCCGTGAACCTTTCACGCTGGTTGGCTGTGTCTTTGCGATGGTCGTGATCGACTGGAAGCTGTCCTTCATTTCGTTGATTCTTTTCCCGATCTGCATCATCCCGGTCGCGATTCTCGGCAAGAAAATCCGCAAGGCATCTCGGCACGGGCAGGAGAAGCTGGGCGATTTGCTTTCCGTTGTTCAGGAATCGTTCGGCGGGGCCGTGGTGGTCAAAGCATTCCAAATGGAACAGGCTGAAAAGGACCGGTTCGACGGATTTAACAACCAGGTCTTCCGTCGACTGATGCAACAGGCGCGCGCCTCGTCGCTCAATGAACCGATTATGGTTTTTCTTGCATCCCTCGCCATGTCCGGCGTGGTCATCTATGCCTTCCTCAATGATCTTTCCTCCGCAACCCTGATCGCGTTTGCTGTTGCGATGGGGCAGATGTACAAGCCGTTTAAAAAGTTGAGTAACATTCAGATACGAATCCAGAAAGCCGCCCCCGGAGCCGAGCGCATTTTTGAAATTCTCGACCTGGAGATCGGGGTGCGCGACAGTGAAACGGCCGTGGCGTTTGACGGGCCGATTCAAACCATCGACTTTGAAAACGTCTCGTTTGCCTACGACGATACGGATGTGTTGAAAAACATCGACCTGAACGTTCGCGCCGGGCAGTGCGTCGCCTTCGTTGGCAGCTCCGGCGCGGGCAAAACGACCATCGTTAACCTGATCCCGCGTTTTTACGATGTCACCGGCGGACGCGTTCGCCTGAACGGAAAAGATCTTCGCGACTACACCATTGCCTCCTTGCGCAGACAGATCGGAATCGTCACGCAGGAAACCATCCTGTTCAACCAGAGTGTGGCTGCCAATATCGCCTACGGCTCGCCCGATGCCACCCGCGAAGAGGTCGAGGCCGCCGCGCGCCGCGCCAATGCGCACGAATTTATTTCCGCCATGGACGAGGGCTACGAAACCGTCATCGGCGAGCGCGGCACCAAGCTTTCCGGCGGACAGGCCCAGCGCCTCGCCATTGCCCGCGCGCTGCTCAAAAACCCGCCGATCCTGATTCTCGACGAGGCCACCAGCGCACTCGACACCGAATCCGAACGGCAGGTGCAGGGCGCGCTCGACGAGCTGATGAAAGAGCGCACCGTCTTCGTGATTGCCCACCGGCTCTCCACCATCATTCATGCCGACAACATCGTGGTGCTCGATCAGGGGCGCGTCGCCGAGCAGGGCTCGCACGCCGAACTGCTTGCACTGGGCGGAAAATATAAATATTTTCACGGAATTCAGTTTTCAGATAAAAAAGAATCGTAGTGTATCAGGGCCGGCTGAGAGGTCGGGGATGTTAAAACGTAAGGAGAACAGACCATGTCAGAAATTAATTATGGACTGACCGAGGAGCAGAAGGAAGTACGCGACATGCTCGACGAATTCGGTCGTGAGCGCATTCTTCCGGTTCGTGCGGAACTGGACGAAAAAGGAATCTTCCCGACCGACCTGCTCAACGAGCTGGCGCAGATGGATATGATGGGCCTCTACATCGACGAAGCCTACGGCGGAATGGAAATGGGTCACCTCGGCTTCTGTGTTGCGGTTGAAACCCTCAGTAAATACTGCATCGGCCTTTCCGTTTCCTTCGCCGCTAACGCCCTCGGCGCCGACCCGATCATCATCGGCGGATCCGAAGAGCAGAAGAAAAAATATCTCTCCCCGCTCGCCAGCGGCGAAAAATGGGCCGCCTTCGGTCTGACCGAGCCGAACGCCGGATCCGACGCCGGCGGCATTGCCACCACTGCCGTCAAGAAGGGTGATAAATACATCCTCAACGGAACCAAGCAGTGGATCACCAACGGCGGCGAAGCCGACACCTACACGATCCTCGCGGTCACCAACAAGTCCAAGGGCGCCCGCGGCGTTTCCTGCTTTATTGTTGAAAAAGACACGCCCGGTTTCACCTTCGGCAAAAAAGAAGACAAACTCGGCATCCGCGCCTCCGCCACCCGCGAGCTCATCTTCCAGGACTGCGAAGTCCCGGCGGAAAACCTCATCGCCCGCGAAGGCATGGGCTTCCTGCTCGCCATGAAAACCTTCGACATCTCCCGTCCCGGCATCGCCGCGCAGGGTGTCGGTCTCGCGCAGGGTGCGCTCGACATGGCTGTTGACTACGCCCGCGTCCGTCACCAGTTCGGCAAACCGATCATCGCCAACCAGGGCTTGCAGTGGATGCTCGCCGACATGGCCATGAAAGTGGAAACCGCCCGCGCCATCACGTATGCCGCATGCAATACCATCGATGCGGGAACCAAAGATGTCTCCAAAATCTCCGCCATGTGCAAATGCTATGCTGGGGATATTGCGATGTCCGTCACCACCGATGCCGTCCAGGTGCTCGGAGGCTACGGCTTCATGAAAGAGTATCCGGCTGAGAAAATGATGCGCGACGCCAAGATCCTTCAGATCTACGAAGGAACCAACCAGATCCAGCGCGACGTCATCGGCGCGGCTCTCATCAAAGAGTACGCCTCCAAAGCCAAATAATTTCCAAGGATTGGAAATTATACAGCCCGGTTTTTCCAATCCTTGGAAAACCGGGTTTTTATATTCCACGCAAAGACGCAGAGAACGCAGAGCATGTAAAAAATTCTTTGCGGACTCTGCGCCTTTGCGTGGGAGAAGCCCTTTTTCATAAACCGGGTTTTTCGGCAGGGGACTTTTGACTTTTGACCTGCGACTTTTGACGGATTAAATTCTTCTCATGAAACTGCGGCTTAAACACTGGAAGCCAATCGCGATCGGGGTTGGACTTCTCTTCCTTTTGATCCTTACGCGCTGTCACCTGATCGCAGCGCCGATGAGGCGCGCGGATGCGGTGATGAACATGAAGACCACCGGCTACTGCGCCTGCCAGAAATGCTGCAGCTGGCGCGTCAACTGGATCGGCCTGCCGGTCTACGCATCCGGCCCCCTCAAAGGAAAAATCAAAATCGTCGGACAGACCGCCAGCGCGCGCATGGCCCGGCCCGGCACCGTCGCCGTCGACCCGAAGGTGTTCCCTCGCGGAACCAAATTCTACATTCCCGGCTACGGCTGGGGCCTCGCCCGCGACACCGGCGGCGACATCAAGGGCCGCCACCTCGACCTCTTCTTCTGGCAGCACCGCTCCGGCGAAAAGTGGGGCGTGCAGGATAAAAAAGTCAAAGTCTGGTATCCCCGCGACTGACTATTCCTAACGGGCGGATCTTATATGAGGAGGCGAGTCAGCTTGTCGAGGGTGAGGCCTTCGAGGGTGTCAACGACGGCGTCGGCTTGGGTGAGAAATTCCGCGTCATAGCTGTTGGTGACGGCGAGAACCTTCAGCCCCGCCCCTTTGGCCGAGGCGATGCCTGCGGGCGTATCTTCAATCGCCAGGCCGGACGAAATCGTTTCCAAACCTTGGAAAATTTCGGCCAGCCGGTTCCAAGCCTTGGAATAGGGGGCGGGATCGGGCTTGCTGATGTGGGTGTCGTCGGCGGTGACGATGGTGTCGAAGGCGGTTTCGATCCCGAGTTTTCCAAGGATTGGAAGAATGTCTTCGTGCAGCGCGCCGGAGCAGATGGCGAGCGGGATGTTTCCGGAGAGAGATTTAATCAGCTCCACCGCACCGGGCAGGGCGGCGGCGCCGTCGCTCTCCAGCAGATCCTGAAATGCGGCGGCTTTCTTTTCAATCAGGGCCGCCAGTTCATTTTTTCCAGACATTGGAAAAACGGTGCGGAAGGCGTCGCGGTCGTCGAAGCCGATGTAGGTTTCGACGTAGTCCGGCCACGAGATGGGTTTCCCCAGCGGTCCGAGCACCTTGTTGAACGCCGCCCAGTGCAACCGTTCGGAGTCCACGATGATGCCGTCAAAATCAAATAGGATTGCTGAAATCATGGCGGAGACTATAGGTCAGCTGTTCGGGCGTCGCCAGCGGTTTTATAGCGGATTAAATCAAAAAATGTTTTGAGGCCGGAGTCGCCCCACATCCGGTCGGACAGGTCTTTATGAACCACATAGATGGCGTCGTCGAAGTCCCAGAATACAAGGGTTTTCCCCTTTGGCTTCAGCCGGAGCAGATCCCTGATGTTGTGCAGGTTGGAGACATGAAGAAAAAGATAGTCCGCCCGCGACGCCTGAACATCCCGGTAGAGCCCCTCCGTCAACGAGTCGAACGGCAGATAGGTGGAGGCCTTCAGCCAGAAAATCTGACCCGCAGCCATTTTCGGATGGCGATCTTTGAGATATCGGATGACCTCCTCGGAGATGGCGCTGATCAATACGCGATCCGTTATTTTCCGCTCCTTCACATCCGCCACGATAAAGTCGACCAGCCGGCAGTCTTCGTCCGCATCCCCGCGCGATTTGATCTCGATGTTGACCCGCCTGTTGCCGACCAGCTCCATTACCTCGTCATAAGCGGCAATTTCTCCGCCGGTTAATTCGCGGAGCTCGTCGTAGGTGGAGTCGGCCACTTTGGCCATTCGTCCGAAGACCCGGAAGAGCCGTTCGTCGTGAAAAACGAGCACCCGGTTGTCGGCGGCATACTGCACATCGAACTCAATAAAGTCGTATCGGGGGGATTCGCCGGCCGCCCGGATGGCGTCCAGTGTGTTTTCGATGTATGCCATTGAGGCACCGCGGTGGGCGCCCATCGTGCAGCGGTAGTCGGGCAGATTGTTCCGGAATCCGCCCAGTTCTTTGGTCAGGACGGTGTTGAGGCCGATGGTGTGTGCGGGCAGGGTACATCCGCTCAGAAGAAGGCCCGCCAGCAGAGCGGGTGATCCGGTTTTTATTGAAATCATTAAATTACGCATGGGGGTCATTTTCAGGAAGGTGGAGAGGCTTTCTTAGAGAGTGTCGAGATATTCGCCGGCGTCGAGCTCTTTGAGGATTTTCTGCTCGGTGTATTCGTCGGCCAGACGATCCAGCCGGCTGTGTTTGAGCCAGAAGAAAGGTTTTTTCTGCGCCCCGGCGATGGCTTTGCAGTGCTTGGCGATCTTGTCGAAGGTCATGATGGTTTCGTTGAGGTAGATGCCGAGCAGCGGTGGCAGGTCGTTGCGGCCGACCTGTCCGGTGATGAGGTCTTTGGCGGCGGCGCTCTTCTGCACGTAGTCCGCGCGGGCCGCGAGAATTTTTTCCGCGAAGGCCTCGTAGTTTTCGTGTTCAGGGTCGAGCGAGATACTGAGGTTGCCGAGGATGACGCCGATCTGTGCGTAGAGTTCCTCGATCTGTCTGCGGCAGGAGAGGAAGAAGGCATGTCCGATATAGGGGCGCAGTTTTGCATCCAGTTTGCAAAGCACCTTCAGGTGATCGCCGATCCGTTCAATTTCCACAATGCAGCGGTCGAGATGCTGAACGAGCACCGCCTGCCGCCGCGAGAGAAAGCGCGAGGTGATGAGCGCGAGGTAGTCGCGGAAGGCGAGCTTGATGGCGTCGACCGTTTTTTCGTTTTGAAAAACGGCGCGCACGGTTCGCGCGTCCGGCGCGTCGAGCAGCGCGCGGTTGAGCGCCAGACTTTCGCGGCAGATATTGACGGTTCGCTGCAGTTCGCGCATGGCGGCGTGCAGCGCCTGTTCCGGCGTCGGGATCCGGGTTTCGTCGAGGAAGCTCGGTTGCGGCGCCATCCGTTTGGACGGGATGAGCTTGCGAACCAATGCGGCGTGCAGCGGCGCGAACGGCAGAACGATCAGTGCGGCGATCGCCATCTTGATCATATTCGCATTGGCGGCCTGATGAACCAGATCGCCGGGCAGCAGGGGAATCCATCGGTAGAACAGCGGCGCGGCGAGCGCGGCGAGGACGCCGCCGAAAATATTGAAGAGCAGGTGTGATACCGCGCTGCGTCGCGCCTCAATATGGGTGCCGATACTGCCGAGCAGCGCAGTGGCGCAGGTGCCGATGTTCGCGCCGATCAGAATCGGGAAAACACCGGACAGATCGGTGATGACGCCCGCCTGAATCAGCGCAAAGCTCATTCCGATCATCGCGCCGCTGCTTTGAATGATGCCGGTGACGGCGGTGGCCAGCAGAATGCCGCGGATCAGTCCGCCCGGCGTTGCGCCGTTGATCTGCTCAAAGAGCGGGACAAACGCGTCGCGGTGCGGGGCGATGGCCGCGCTCATGGTGGACATGCCGAGGAAAAGGAGGCCGAACCCGAGCAGCGCCTTGCCTGCCTGCTTGATTTGCATCTGCGGCGAAACGATGTGCAGCAGCACGCCGAGGGTGATGGCGACAAAGCAGTAGTCCGCCAGCTTAAAGGAGATCAGTTGCATCGAAAGCGTCGTGCCGATATTGGCACCGAGCATCACGGGCACGGATTCGCCCAGCGTCATCAAGCCCGCATTGATAAAGCCGACCAGCATCACCGTCGCGGCGCTGCTTTGGACGAGGAAGCCGAGCGCGGTACCGAGGCCGAGTCCGCTCAGCCGGTTGCGGGTGGCGCGGGCGAGAATGCGGCGCAGGCTGTCGCCCGCGCAGCCTTTCAGACCGTCGGTCAGATTATTCATCCCGAAGATGAACAGCGCTAAACCGCCCAGAATGGAAAAAAGTTCCATACAGCCTCTCAGGTTATCAGCCAAACGGTTTGAAACGGTTTGAGTGAAAGCAGTTTGTTCGCGCCGGAAAGGCGTAAGCCGCTGAGCAGGTCGGTGCAGGGGGCGGCTCCGGCGATTTCCGGAGCGTGCCCGTCCAGACGAAGCTCTTTCTGCACGGTGGAAAAGCTGCTGATGCAGACAACGCTTTCGCCGCTGGCGGCGGTGCGCACGAAGGCGAACAGATCGTCGCCGAGATCAAGAATGCGCTGCGCGGCGTCCGGGTGGAAGGCGGGATGCCGGCGGCGGATTTTCAGACGCTGTCGATATTCGTTGAAGATGTGTGCGGTTGTGTTCTGGCCGTTGATCAGGGTTTCGAGCTCATCGGCATTCCATTTTTTGCGATTGAGCGAACGGGCGCGTCCGGTGGCGTTGAAGCCCTCCTGATCGTTGGGTGTGGCGGTGAGGCTGTGGAAGTAGATGCCGGGAACGCCTTTGAGTCCGAGCAGGACGGTCTGCGAGCAGAGGAAGCGCGCAATCTGAAGGTCGTCGCCGCCCATGGCATCGAGCCAGGTAATGTTCAGCTCGTAAGGGCTTTCGCTTCCGTCGCTGTTGCGTTTGGTGGAGACCTGTCCGCCGAGCTGTTTTATCTGCTCTGCCAGTGCGCCGATTTCCTTGTCCGGAATCAGTCCGGCAAGCGGGCGCACGCCGATGCCGTCGTGCGAGGCGGTAAAGTTGAACCAGGTGCAGCCGTCCGGCGTTTCGCAGACGGTTTTTGCCCACCGACTGAGGTGCTCCGCCGTGCCGGTATGCAGGGCATGCAGGAGCAGGGGCGGCAGGCTGAACTGGTAGACCATGCGCGCTTCGTCGCCGGTGCCGAAGTAGGAGATGTTTTCCTCGTGCGGCACGTTGGTTTCGGTGAGCAGGATGACGCCGGGCGCGACCATGTCGAGCAGGTCGCGCATGAGCTTGACGACTTCGTGGGTCTGTTCGAGATGGATGCAGGAGGTGCCGGGCTGTTTCCAGAGATAAGCGATGGCGTCGAGCCGAATGATTTTCGAGCCGTTGGCTATGTAGAACAGCAGGATGTCGAGAAACTCGAACAGCACATCGGGATTGGCGAAGTTGAGATCGATCTGGTCGTCGCTGAAGGTGGTCCAGAGGTGTTTTTCGGTTCCGTTCCAGCGGATGGCGGTGAGCAACGGCAGGTTGCGCGGACGGACGACAGCGCTGAGATCGGTTTTCGGGTCAACCTCAATAAAGTAGTCGCGGAAGGGCGCGATGCCGGCGATGTAGTTTTTGAACCAGTTGCTTTTGCGCGAGACGTGGTTGAGGACGAGATCGAACATGAGATCGAACTGTTTGCCGAGTTCGCCGATGTGCGCCCAGGTTCCGTAGTCGGGGTGGATCTGCCGGTAGTCGATCACGGAGAAGCCGTCGTCGGACGACCACGGGGAAAAGGGGAGGATGTGGAGGGTGCTGAGAGCCCCCTCGAAATGTTTTTCGGCGAAGTGCCGCAGCGTGACGAGCGGCGCTTCGCCGTCGCGGCGGAGCGTGTCGGCGTAGGTGATCAGCACGGCGGTTTTTTCGTCCCAGAGCGCGGCGTCGGTTCCGGTTCCGTAGCCGACGCCGTAGCGGCCGGTCATGGCGACGAGCCGTTCGATGCACTGCGCGGCGCGCTGCGGACCGTAGAGGCGGTTGAGGTGTTTGCTCATCGCGCTCAGGCGGTCGCTGGAGATGGCTTTAATCAGCATTTAGTCGAGTCCGGTTATGTTGGTGATGAGGGTTCGCAGGCGGCGGCGCAGCAGTGGATAGCTGAAGAAGCGCTTGGCGACGGCATAGTTGTGCTCGACCGTTTGTGCGCGGTAGGCGGGATCCTCGAGCAGGCGGCGGACTTCCTCGATGACCTGCCGGGTCAAAAAGCCGTCCATCAGCGGGATGCGGAACCCTTTGGGTTCGATGTCGCGAGCAAAGATGGAGTAGCGGTTGATGAGAATCGGCAGGCGGAAGTAGATCGCCTCCAGAAAGGCGTTTCCGAAGCCTTCGTAGAGGCTTGGGTAGGTGACAAAGTCGATGTGCGGGTAGAGATCCCACAGCGTATACATTTTCTCACCCGCCGCATTCGTTTTGCGGATGTCGCTAATCCGGTCGCCGATGAGATGCAGGTCGACGCCCGACTCTTCGGCGAGCTCGGAGAGCATATGCAGATATTCATACCCCTCGTCGCCCGCATCATGAGAGATGACCAGTTTGTATTTCGGGTTCTTCAGCGCTTCGACCAGTTTGATGGAGTGCTCGATGCCCTTGCGCGGCACAATGCGGGTCGGCTGCAGAATGATCACATCGTCGGGTGCGAAGCCGAGCTCGGCGCGGAGGTCTTTGGTGTAGTCGTCGATCTGCGGCGCGGGCACTTCAAAGTCGAACACATTTGGCACCAGCAGGGACGCGCTTCCCTTGCGAAAGGCCAGCTCCTCCTGCGCCGCTTCGTTGATCACCACATGCTGGATATTGTTCGCCCGCGGCGGGAAGGCGAAGTCGAGGTGGTCATTGACGGCGTTCACCGAAAAGCGGATGCGCTCCCAGTAGAAGTCGTGATGGTGCGCGATGGCGGGCATACGGGTTTCCGACAGGAACTCGGTCAGTGCTACGCCGAGTGGAACATTCATAGGAATGGTCAGCGCGTTCTGCGCGACGAGCACGGAGATGTCGAAACGCTTTGTGAAATCGTAGAGCGTGCTTTTGAGATAATCCGCCGTGTCGCGGATGCGGCGGCTGACGAGCGGGTCGCGTTCGTAGCGTCCCCAAATGCGCTGGTTGATCCAGATATTTTCCGGATGCTCAAAGTGCGCTTCCGGCACGCAGTGGCTGACCGCCGGATCGCGGTCCAGCAGGCCCGCGTACCAGAACGACTCGTGTCCATAGCTCCACAGCACCTCAGCCCACTTCGCGCTTTCCAGCGAAACCCCGTCGGTGCCGGCGAAACGCGTTGATACAAATCCGATCCGCTCACTCATGCCTGAAGGATAGTGCCGAATGGAAATTTATGAAGAATGAAAACGGGTTTTGTTTGCGCATTTCCGGCGAGGCTTGCCGTATTTGGGGTTTTACTTTATAGATAGACGCTCCGGGAGAGATTATGAAAAACAACTATCACAATGTAGAAGAGATCGTGGCGGACCTGCCTGCGATTCGCGAGGCTTGCGTTTCGCTGAGCGAAACGCTGCTGGCCAACCTCGTCATGCTCGGTGAAATCCCCGCACCCACTTTCGGCGAAGAAGCCCGCATCAACTTTCTGCTCCAGCGCTTTAGCGAGTGCGGTCTCACCAACACCTCGTCCGACGAGTGCGGCAACGGATTCGGAATCATTCCCGGAAAAAACCGCGACCGAAATATCCTGCTGCTCGCGCACGCGGACACGGTTTTTTCGGAGCGGCGCGATCATACAGTATCCGTTCATGCGAACCACATTCACGGACCCGGTATTGCCGACAACAGCCTCGGGCTCGCCGTGCTTGCCACCTTGCCGACGCTTCTCGACAAGCTCGGCTTCGAGCTGGACGCCGGGCTGATCCTGATGGGTGCCGCGCGCAGTCTCGGCCGCGGCGATTTAGAGGGAACCCGCTTTTTTCTCGATAACAACAAGGCTCCGATCACGGCCGGCATCTGTGTGGAAGGCGTGCAGCTCGGGCGGCTCAGCTATGCCTCCGCCGGCATGCTCCGCGGCGAAGTCACCTGCCGCGTTCCCGAAGAGTACGACTGGATCCGGCGCGGAACCACCGGCGCCATTCTGGTTGTCAACGAAGTCATCAACCGGATTCTCGGCATCCCGCTTCCGCGCCGCCCGCAAACCTCCATCGTGCTCGGCTCCATTGAGGCCGGAACCGGCTTCAACATCATCCCCACCGAGGCCGTCTTGCGCTTCGAGGTGCGCAGCGAGTCGGCGGAGATCGTTCGTCAGATCGCCTCGGATCTCGATGACATCATGGAGGACGTTACCTCGCAGACCGGCGCGGAGGTCACCCTCGATGTAATTGCCCGTCGCGAACCGGCGGGGTTGGCGATCGGCCACCCGCTCGTTAAACAGGCGCGCGAGATCATGAGCGCACTGGATCTCCGCCCGCACATCACGCCCAGCATTTCCGAGTTGTCCACCATGATCGTCCACGGTGTTCCCGCCATCACCCTTGGCATCACCGACGGCGAGCGCCTGCACGAACAGCGTGAAACCGTTCTGCTCGAACCCATGTTCACCGGCCTCACCCAGCTCGTCGCCGTGCTGCTGGCCATCGATGGAGGCTTCTGCGATGAAACTGAATAAATGGATCAGTCAAAACACCTTTCACCACGGTCAGTTCTGGGATCTCAGGCAGCTGGTTGAAGAGAAAGAGAAGCAGGGGCTTACCATCTCGCTGTGCCTGCCGACTCTCAACGAAGCGAAAACCATCGGCAAAGAGATCATCCTGTTTAAATCCGAACTGATGGATCGCTACCCGCTGATCGACGAAATTGCTGTCATCGATTCCGGCTCCATCGATGACACCCGCGAGATCGCCGCCGCCTTCGGTGCCGACGTTTATCTGTCCGCCGATATCCTTCCGCAATACGGCGAGAAAAAAGGGAAAGGCGAAAATCTCTGGAAAGCGGTTTATCAGCTCAAAGGCGACATCATCTGCTACGTCGATGCCGACATCGCCAACATCCACCCGCGCTTTGCCTATGGCCTCATCGCGCCGCTTCTCTACCATCCCGAAATGAAATACATCAAGGCCTTCTACGACCGGCCGCTCGCCTTCTCGCAGGGCGTGCGCCCCTCCGGCGGCGGACGCGTCACCGAGATCCTCGTGCGCCCGCTCTTCTCGCTCTTCTACCCCGAACTCACCGGCCTCATTCAGCCGCTCTCCGGCGAATACGCCGTGCGCCGCGAAGTCCTCGAAGAAATTCCGTTCCCCATCGGCTACGGTGTTGAAACCTCGCACATTCTCGACGTCTATAGAAAATGGGGGATGGGAGCGTTCGGACAGACCGATCTCGACCAGCGCGTCCACCGCAATCAGGCCACACTCAGCCTCGGCAAAATGGCCTTTGGCATCCTGCGCACCTTCCTTGCCCGCTCGCAGGCCAAAGGGATGACGATCGACATGGAACAGGTTTCCTCCATCATGCGGCAGTTCCAGGCTCACAACGACAAATACGAACAGATCGAATTTGAAATCGTCGAAGAGGAGCGCCCGCCCATGATCACCATCCCCGAATACCGCGAAAAATTCGGGCGCTAAACCATCTCGGTGATCTGGCGCAGATCATCGACAATCGCGGTCGGTGTCAGTTTTTTGCAGCGCTTATCCTGTTCGCGCAGGCGCAGCGAGCGCTGATCACCCGCGAAGAGCACCGTGCGGCAGCCCGCCTCCGTTGCCGTCCAGATATCGTTGAGCATATCGTTTCCGACGTAGAGCGTTTTGCTGAAATCAGTTTCCAAACATTGGAAAAGTTCACCCGACGGCTTGGCATGGTGCTTTTTATAGGACCAGACGCAGAGGGCCGGATCGAATCCGAGCGCCTCGACGGATTTACCGAACAGCGCCTCGATAATCAGCGGCGTATAAAACTGGGCATTGGAGACAATCCCGAGGCGGAAGCCGCGTTTTTTTAGAAATGCAATCGTCTCAAGCGCGCCGGGCATCGGCCAGACGGGGTTGACGCGGCACTCATACTCCACCGCCAGTTGCAGAATTCTCTGCGGGTCGTCGTCCGGTTTCAAAAGTTCCAAACGGTGGAACTTTTCGATGGTTTTTTTCCAAACCCTGGAAATTTCCACCTCGGGAAATTCGATGCCGTCGTCACGGGCGGTTTCATGCCATCGCGCAATCTCCGCCTTCATCAGAGCGGGGCCGAGTTCGCCTGCGCGCTCGAGGTCGCCCGCATAACCGGAAACAATCAGCGACTGCGTCAACGCTTCGCCGCTGTCGGTCGCGGCGGCGGTGCCGACATCGCCCGAGCCGGAAATCAGCAGGGTGCCGTAAATGTCGAACAGGATCGTTTCGACGCCGTCGATCGGATGCAGGTCAATGATCGTTCCGGTCGGGATCGGTTCGAGCGGCGAGCTCAGGTTTTGTATGCGCTGGAGGAGTGATTTCATGTTCTCAGCAGATTGAAACGTTGCGGTTGCAGAAACTGGTCGAGCAGCTTTTCGCCGTCAGCATAGCCAACGGTTCCCGGTTTGGCACTCATCAGTTTTCCATAAATTGAAAACAGATGATCGCCGTAGGCGACCGGTCCGTAGGCGCGTTCGGCCACCTGCCGGTTGGTTTCGACGGCTTCAGAAATTTGGAGCGAAAGGTCGATCAGCGACGGGTCGGCTTTGACCGCACGGATGATTGTGCGCTGCATCTCCTCGTCGAGAATGCCGAAGTCGACTTGACCGTCTTGAACGAGTTCGGCCCGGGCCTCTTCGAAAAGAGCATCATGCCACTCGCGGCCATACGCTTCGTATGCCGCGCGCAGAGATTTTTCCAACCCTTGGAAAAATTCGTCTTCAATTTTCCAAGCATTGGAACTTAATGGAACGGGCAGGCGGTTGTAGAGGTTGGAAAGGTCGAGGCCGTGCTCCGCGAAGTCGCCGGTGATCTCCGGCAGATTGCGCCCGACCAGCGGCTTGCCCGCCAGCCATGGCTCGAGGAAGGCGAGGCCAAACCCTTCGGCGACGCTGGTGGTGATCAGCGCGTCGGCCTTCGCGATCATCTCTTCGAAGGAGCTCTTGGCTCCGGCATCGAACTCGACGTTCAGCCCGAGATCGGCGGCGAAGGCGGTCCATGCATCGTAGATCGCTTTGACCTCCGGGTTTTTCGGCGCGAGCGTGATCGCGAATTGAGCCTCCGGCATCAGCGTGCTCCACAGCAATAGCTCGCCGATGATTTTGCGGCGGATGGCCCGGCAAGGGTAGACGTAGAGCGGTTCAGAATTCGGAGTTCGGGGTTCAGAGTTAGGGAGGGGAGAGACCGCATTGGGCAACAGGTGGAGGTTTTCTTCGGGGATTCCGGCTGCTTTCAGGAATTCAACGTCACGCTGGTTGAGGGCGGCGTAGTGGATGTGCGGGGCGACCGGGTAGAGGCGTTTTTTGAGTTTGCCGAGGTTGGAGTAGTTGTCGGGCCGTCCGTCTTCGGCGAAGTCGTGAATCTGCAACAGGATTTTCTGGCCGGTCATGGCGAGGTTGCTCACCTCCTGCGTCAGCGCCGGATTTTTTCCGAGGCAGTGGTTGTGAATATGCCAGAGATCCGGCTCGCCGCCGAATGCGCCGCGTGCTCGTTTTAAAAGTTCCAGGGGTTGGACGCTTTTGTCGGTGGAGTATCCAAGGTTTGGAAGAACCCGGATTTTTTTCTGGAGCGGCGTTGCGCCGCGGGCGGCCTCGCCGGTGAAAAACAGGCAGTGCGCCCGGTCGCCGAGCGATTCGACGGCGCGTTCGACCACGCGCGTGACGCCGCCCGGTCTGGCGTGGTAATGGACAATGGCAATTTTCATTGCCCGAAGGATAGCGGGTCGAAACTCTAAGGTCGAAGGAGTTCTTCAATCTGTTGCGGCGTGAGCGGCTTTGGCTGTTGGTTTTTGAGATAGAAGTAGCGCCCGACAAGACCCGTCCAACAGATGATGAGAATGAGCAGCAGCCATACTTTTTCTTCACCGGTCAGCGTGAAGCGTCCGCGCAGCCAGATCCACAGCTCTTCTAAAATGACGGGTCTCTTTTTCATCACGTCGCCAAGCCTACTGGTTTAAGCCATCAGTGGAAACCGTTAAGTCCGGTTACCGAAAAACCGGGACTCGGGTTTTGGGCAGGTGCAATGGACCGTCCTTGTCCGTATTCTAAATGAATAATTGATATAAACCCCTTGTTTAAAAGGCTCATGTTTTGAAAAAATGATTATTTTTATTATTCTTTAAAAATCAACTGTGTTTTTAGCGAGTCTGTGTGCATAATGATGGTGTATAGAAAGGGGGAGGGCTATGGCAACGAATCCAGTAGGAAAAGGGACCCGGACCATAGGAATCAACATGCCGGCTAAAATGGCAAAAGAGCTCGAAAGACGCGCGTTCTCAATGCACATCTCCAAGAGCAAGTACTGCAAGGTCATTCTTCAGCAGTGGCTTGATTCCGGAAAAAAAATGACGCTCTCAGAGTAGTGCGCCTTTTCCCGGGCTTTCCTGAGCTTTATGCGAAAGGGGGCTCGGAGTCGGCCTTGTCAGCAGATTGGACGGGGCGTGAAAAATGAAGACCCGAAAAGTGGAGCTCCACTTTTCGGGTTTTCTATGCGATCCACTCGGCGGCGTCGAGGTGTTCGCCAACGATGTTTTTGTAGGTGGAGATCCGCTGCGTCTTTTTTATTTTTTTAAACAGCTTGTTTCCGTTGGATAGGTTTCCGGACGGATAGCTCCAGAATTCCTTCATTTTCCCGAGCAGTGGAACATCGCCGTCGATCACCGCCTCGTAGCTTGCCAGCACCTCGTCGTGGAACGCGCGGAGCCGTGCAATGGCTTTTTCTGTTTTTGGATTTCCGCTTTTGATCACCTCGCACAAAAAAGGATTGGCCAGCAGCCCGCGCCCGAGCATGAACCGGTTCAAGGTTGAAAAACATTTATCTACGGTTTGGAAAAACGCGAGGTCGTTGATGTCGCCGTTGTAGCAGACCGGGTGTTTGATTTCCTGAAACGCCATGGCGAAGGCGCCGAGATCGGCTTTTCCGTCATACATCTGCTCCGCCGTGCGCGGATGAACAATCACCTCGCTCAGCGGGTAGCGGTTCAGTACCGGAATCAGCCGCATCAGCTCCGTCGGGTCGGAAACGCCGAGGCGGACTTTGACCGAGATTTTGCAGGGGCTTTGGGCGCACATCGTTTCGAGCAGGGCATCGACCCGGTCGGGATGCGGAAGCAGTCCGGAGCCGCGCTGTTTTTTGCGAACCGGTTTGTGAGGGCAGCCGAGATTCCAGTTTACCTCTTCATAGCCGAGATCGTGCAGGGCGCGGGCCATGTTCACAAAGTCGTCGGCGTTGTTGCCGATCAGCTGTGGAATCAGCGGCAGACCCGAGTTGTTTTCCGGCAGCACATCCTTCAGCAGTTTCGGATTAATCTTCTCCGCGCTCACCGTCGGAATGAACGGCGCCATCTCGGCATCGAGCCCCGTGAAGTGCCGGACAAAGGCCTTGCGGTAGTACATCGTCGTGATGCCCCGCATCGGCGCTAAAATCAAAATCGGATTACTCATTCCAATGACATGCCATAAAGCGGTGCAGAATGAAACCCGCGCTTCATGATTTCGCCGTATGGCGATCCGTCACCGCCCGGAAAGAGAGGGGAGCCCCGCAGGTGCGGGGCCGCCCGGGTTACTCGTTGAGCAGGACGAGCGCGACCTCGTTGTCGTCTGTGGACAGCACGACGAGGCAGGTCTCTGCCGAGACCGGGGCGCTGGCGTACAGATAGCGAAGATTCAGTCCGCCATTGCCGATTTTTTCGCACACGCTGCTGATCATCCCCGGGGAGTGGCGCAGCAGCACCTCCACCGAGTCGACCTCTTCGGGAGCGTAGTTGTGCGCACGGAGCGCATCAACCGCCCGGAGGTTATCGTCTGTCACCATCCGGATAACCCCTTTGTTTCCGTCCTCCACCCAGGCCGCTGCCGCGCGGATATTGACTCCTTTTTCGGCAACGATCCGGGTGAGTTGCGCCACAATTCCAATGTCATTTAAGACGCGAACGGACACCTCCTTGCAGTGTTTTGCAGTGATCATTCTTATCACCCCCCTCCGGTCACGATTCTCTTCGCATCCCCCGGTTTTGTCGAGTCTGGAACCCGCCTCAAACCAGCCGCCCAGCGGACAAACGCCTTCGATCGAGGCTCATATTGTGGCGGAGCGGGATTGCTTAGTTGGCATATTAAGCAGATAAGGGGCCCTCTGACTGCTCAAACTCATATTCTCGGCAAAGACGCCGCCCTCGAAGAAACCATCGGGAAAGCCAGAGAACTGCTCAGCACTCATGGATTTCCCGTCGATCTGGTTTCCGGAAAAAACCCAATCCGGAACTGCTGGTCGGTTCATTTACGTTCCGCCGAATGTCCGCAGATTTATACCAACGGGAAGGGCGGCTCCAAACTCGCCAGCGAGGCCAGTGCCATCCTCGAATTTTTCGAACGCATTTCCACCAATCTGTTTTTCTTCGACTACTATCTGGGGCTCCGTTCCGTCGAAAGCGACTTTCTCTTTTATCCATCCGAAAAATGGTTTCCCATTGTCGACCCCTCCCTCCTGCCGACCCATCACCCCGATGGAACCGAACTGCTCAGCGAAACCCTGTGGGAATTTTATAATCCCGACGGGGAGCTGACGCCGGATCTGTTGCGCGACAATAACAGCGACGATGCCGCGCGCGGAATTGCGGCGCTCCCCTTTGAACAGATCGACACAAAAGAGACCGTCTACTTTCCCGTCAACATCCTCACCAACATCTACGTCAGCAACGGCATGGCCGCCGGAAACACGCCCGCCGAATGCCGGGCGCAGGCTCTTGCGGAAATCCTTGAGCGTTATGTGAAGAACGAGGTCATCGCCAATGGCATCTGCCTTCCGACCGTGCCGCAAGCGGTGATCGACCGAACCCCCCGCATCCGGCGGGATATCGAAGAGCTCCGGGAGCACGGCTTTTCCATCCTCGTCAAAGACGCCTCGCTCGGCGGTCAATACCCCGTCATTTGCGTCCTGCTCATCAACCCGGAGGACGGCGGATGCTATGCCTCCTTCGGAGCGAGCTGCCGGTTCGAAGTCGCACTCGAACGGACGGTCACCGAGCTGCTGCAAGGTCGCGGGCTTGATCAGCTCGACATCTTCGAGCGGCCTTCCCACGATGCCGAAGCCGTGGCCGACATCCTCAATCTGGAGAGCCACTTCATCGACTCGGTGGGACTGCTTTCGTGGAACATGTTCGGCGACACCCCGGACTATGAATTCAACGACTGGGATTTTCAGGGCTCCACCGCCGATGAATACGAACGGTTGAAAGGCATCATCACGGATCGCGGATTCGAAGCGTACTGCGCCGAATACCGGCAGTGCGGAATCTACACCTGCCGCATCCTCGTCCCCGGAATGTCCGACATCTATCCGGTCGAAGACCTGATCTGGAGCAATAAAGTCTCCGGGGCCTCCCTCCGCCCGCAACTGCTCAAACTCTCCGTCCTCTCTGCCAGCGAGCTGACGGCCTTCTCGGAACATCTGGATGAACTCGGTCTGAGCGATCAGCTGTTAATTTCGGACGCCATCGGCGTCATCTTCGAAGAGGGGACCGCCTGGCAGACTCTGCGGATTGGCGAGCTCAAAGCCATGCTCGCTCTGGCGGCCGGCGATCTCGAAGAAGCCGCCCAGTGGTGCGATTGGTGTCACAACTTCGACTTCCTGCCCGCCGCGCGCCAAAAACTCTATCGTGCTGTGAGCGACCTCATCGCCTTCCGGATGAACGGCGATTCCCCTGCAGCGCTCCACCTCTTCTTCGAAGATTCCGATCTGCACGATGCCGCCGAAATCGCCGCGGGAAATCTCACCTTCCACGGCCTGCACTTCGCCGCCAGCTGGGAAGAGGTTTCGCCCGCCCACCGGAACTTCCTGCAAATTTACAACCGGCTGCGCCCCCTTAAAACCGCTGAGTGATTCGTTCATGATTCTGCCAAAATCTGATCCGTTCATGGTGAACCACTCACGGTGAACCGCACCGGGCTGGGAGAAGGAGATAGGCAGAATCATTTATAGGCAGAACGATTGGGAGAGGAAAACGTTCCAGACCTTGGAAAAGTCAGGTAGGGCGGGCCTCGCCGAGGCCGCCGCGCTCCGCACCGGTTTCCAAACATTGGAAGAATTTCCACCACGAAAAACACGAACCACACGAAAAGTTCCAGACATTGGAAAATATTCAGCCGCAAAAACGCGCAGAAAGCGCCTGAAAGCGAAGCGATAAATAATTTCCGAAGGAAATAGTGCCGAAGGCACGGTTCAAAATTCCAGACATTGGAAAACGTAGACGCGATGCCTCGTTGCGGTTCCAATGCTTGGAAAATTACGAGATTACGGGACCGACCCCTTCGCCCAGGTGCCGCGAACCTTCTGAAACTCCGAACACTCGTGATGGCGGTCCGCGCCGTCCGGGCCGACAAACTCCGCCACGAACTCAACCGTTCCCTCCGTATCCGACCGACCGCCCGCTTCCACAGACAGTACATGCAACCGTTGCCATTCGACCTGTTTGATCCATTGACGGATTGATGCGGCCAGATCGGGCGTGCGCGATGCGGGCAGGGTGGTTTCCACCAGATAGTCGACGTCTGCCAAAACATACGCCGTGTAGCGCGACCGCATTAGCGCCTCCGCCGTCGGCGCACCCTTGCGACCGGCAATCCACTTGCCGCAGCACGCCTGTAATATTTCCCCGCTTCCGCACGGGCAGTCCATTGTTTTCATGACCCAACGTTAATTCAGTCGCCCCCGCCGCACGATTGAAAAGTTCCAGGCATTGGAAGCCGCGAGCCGCGGCGCCCGCATTGCGCTTCCAATGTCTGGAAAAATGAGCCGCAAAAGTTCCGAAACATGATTTTGCCAAAATATGATCCGCACCGGACTGAGTGGAGAAACCGGCAAAATCATTGATGGGCAAAATGATTGGGAGAGGAAAAAAATAATCACCGCAAAAGAGCGTAGAGAACGCAGCGTTTCCTGTGGGTGGAGCAATTTATGCCCTTTTACCTCTGCAATAACGGGGCTTTGCAGTCTGGGCAAATACAATTGCATTTGAGGCCGGATTCAACCTCAGAAATATGAAAAAGAACTTCGTCCCTTAGGCCAAAAGGGAGTCTTATGCTCGCGTTGGTCCCATTAGTGTCCATTAGTGTGAATTAGTGGTTAAAAAATCTTAGTGAGCTTGCAACCAATTTTCCCCGACGCCGCAGTCGACGATGAGGGGGACACTTAAAGGAAGAGCGTCCTGCATGAGTTTCTGGATTTCGGGGATGAGGTGTTGTTCGTCGTTATGAAGGTCGAAGACGAGTTCGTCGTGCACCTGGAGAAGTAACTTCGTTTTTTTGCCGCGCAGGAGTTTTTCGATACGGATCATGGCGATTTTGATCATGTCGGCGGCGGAACCCTGGATGGGGGCGTTGATGGCGTAGCGTTCGGCGGCGGCGCGGACGGTTCCATTCGCCGAGTTGATGTCGCGGATGTGGCGTCGGCGTCCGGAGATGGTTTCGACGTAGCCCTTTTCTTTGGCGGTTTCGATGACGCCGTCCATGAAGGTTTTCACGGCGGGGTACTGTGCGAAATAGCTTTCGATAATTTCGGCGGCCTCTTTGCGCGGGATGCGCAGCCTTTGCGAGAGGCCGAAGGCGGAGATGCCGTAGATGATGCCGAAGTTGACCATTTTGGCTTTGCGGCGCATGTCGGAGGTGACATCGGCGAGTTCAACGCCGAAGACGTGCGCGGCGGTGGCGGTGTGAATGTCTTCGCCGCTGACGAAGGCGGCTTTCATGTGTGCGTCGCCGCTGAGGTGCGCCATGATGCGCAGCTCAATCTGCGAATAGTCGGCGGCCAGCAGGGTGAACTCGTTTCCGCCGGCGACGAAGGCGCGGCGGATTTCCTGTCCCTGTTCGGTGCGGACGGGAATGTTCTGGATGTTCGGGTCGCTTGAGGCCAACCGTCCGGTGGTGGTGACGGCCTGATTAAAGGAGGTGTGGATGCGGCCGGTTTTTTTGCAGATGTCTTCGGGCAGGGCATCGACGTAGGTGTTTTTCAGTTTGGCCGCGCCGCGGTAGTCGAGGATGGTTGCGACGATCTCGTGCTCCGCGGCCAGATGCTGCAAGACCTCTTCGTTGGTCTGGTACTGACCGGTTTTGGTTTTTTTCGGTTTGTCGACGAGGTTCATTTCGTCGAAGAGCACTTCGCCGAGCTGCTTGGGGGAGTTGAGATTGAATTCGTGACCCGCCAGTTCGTAGACCTTTTTTTCCTGCTCCGCGATTTCGCCAGCTAGCTTGATCGAAATTTCGCCGAGCGCGGCGGTGTCGAGCGCAATGCCGTTGGCTTCCATTTCAACCAGCACCGGAATCAGCGGACATTCGATTTCATCGAAAACTTTTTTGAGTTCACGCTTCTTAAGTTGCGGCTCGAGAATTTCGCGCAACTGCAGGGTGACGTCGGCGTCTTCGCAGGCGTAGTCGCACAGTTTGTCGAGCGGCACGGTCGTCATCGAAACCTGTTCGCTCTTTTTCTCTCCAATCAGCGCGGTGATCGGAACGGGCGCGTAGCCGAGGTGGGTGCCGGCCAGCTTGTCGAGTCCGTGCCTTTGATCGGGGTCGAGCAGGTAGTGGGCGATCATCGTGTCGAAGAGTTTGCCTTTCACCTCAACCCCCGCTTCGCGAAGCATGGCGATGTCGAATTTGAGGTTGTGTCCGGTCTTTTCAATGGTTTCGTCCGCAAACAGCGGCACGAAAAGCTCCAGCGCTTTTTTCAGCTCCTCGTCGTCCGGCGGGAGCGTCACATACCAAGCCTCGTGCGGTTTCACCGCAAAGGAGATGCCGATCAGTTTGTCGGCGCGCGGGTCGAGCCCCGTCGTTTCGGTATCAAAACAGAAGGAGGCGTTTTTCCGAAGGTTGGAAACCAAAGCGGTGCGTTCTTCCAAGGTTTGGACGAGGTGGTAGCGGTGCTTTACATCGGCGAGGGTTTTGTAGGCTTTTTCCACGGGCTCCTCCGGCGCGGGCGCATTGGCGGCAGCGAAGTCGAACAGATCGCCCTGTCCCTCTTTGGGCGGGGGCGGCGCGAAGCTGGCGGCGGGGGCGGGTGCTTTGCCGAACAGCCGTTTGGAGAAGGAGGTGAATTCGAATTCGGAGAAGAGGGCGGAGAGCTTGTCCTCGTCGAACTTGCCGCGGATCAGTCCGGCGGGATCGAGGTCGACCGGAACCTCGGTGTGAATGGTGACGAGCCGTTTACATAGATGTACGCGCTCGACGTTGGCCTCGATATTTTCCTTTTGTTTGCCCTTTAGCTCGCCGGTGTGCGCGAGCAGATTTTCAATCGAGCCGTACTGCGCAATCAGTTTTTGCGCGGTTTTGGGGCCGATGCCGGGCACGCCGGGAATATTATCGGCGGCGTCGCCCGCCAGTCCGAGGATGTCGATGACCTGCTCGACCTTTTCGATGCCCCACTGCTCAAGCACTTCTTTGACGCCGAGCACTTCGGCGTCCGCTCCTTTTTTGGCGGGTTTCATCATAAAGGTGTGTTCGTCGACGAGCTGGGCGAAATCTTTATCCGGCGTGACCATGTAGGTGTCAAACCCCTCTTTTTCGGCGCGGCGGGCGAGGGTGCCGATGATGTCGTCGGCCTCGAAGCCCTGTTTGGTCAGCACGGGAATATTGAAGGCGGCCAGGAATTCTTTGATTTGCGGGACGGCGGCGCGGATTTCCTCGGGGGTTTCTTCGCGCTGCGCTTTGTATTCGGGAAATTCATCGTGCCGGAATGTTTTTCCCGAGACGTCGAAGGCGACGGCGATGTGGGTCGGATCCTGCTTATCGATGATCTCGAGCAGGGCGTTGATAAACCCGAACACGGCGGAGACGTTCTTCCCCTTCGAGTTGATCATCGGGTTGCGCATGAAGGCGAAATAGGAACGGTAGACCAGCGCCATCCCGTCGAGGAGAAATAATTTTTTGCTCATGGGGCGAAAGCCTAATGGCTTTCGGGGCGAAGGTCAAAGGTGTCTGAAGGTCGAATGTCGTGAGGGGACTTCCAACCCTTGGAAAAACGGCTTCAGGGGCAGCTTGGTCAAGCCGCCCGCATAAGATGCGGGGGTTTCTCTTGCCCGGAGAGGGGGTTTCCAGTACAAAGTGCGCAGTGAAAAGAATTTGCCAACTCAGTCGGGTTGTTCGGGGGCTGACGTTCGCTATCGCCTCCTCCTGCGTGCTGTTTTCGCTGCCTCAATCCGGTTTTGCCTCATTGATTATCGATTCGGACACCTCTTTCTGGGCCCCGATCACCTATGGCGTCAACCTTGCCGATCCGGTGCTTGACCAGCAGACGGGCGGGCAGGATGGCGACTTGGTTGGCGACGCCAATCATTACGCATTTTACACGCAGTTTGATGATGCCGGGACTTCCGACCTGACCGACGGAACAATCGCCTTTCGCGCCCGCCTGAACCGGGCAAAAAATTATTCCAAAATGGAATTTAATCAGTCCCTCTTCGTCGGCATTGACGCGAACCGGGATGGGGCTCTCGATCTGTTCGTGGGAGTGAACAACAGCCCAAGCGGAAACGGGGAGCTCGCCATGTGGAATCCGGGAACGGGAGCGAACACCGGGCCGAGCACCACATCAATTGTCTCTCCGCCGGTGATCAGTGTGGTTGAGGCCCTGAAGGCTAATTATGACTTCTCGCTGGTCAGCGCTACGATTGATCCGTCTGCGATTAATTTTGATATCGACGGAGAGGGAAACACCGATGTTTTTCTCAGCTTCAGCTTCGATTTCCGAACGATTGTCGACCTGCTGAACGCGAAGGGGATCAGCCTGGACCAGAATACCGCCATCAACTATGTGATGGCGACGTCGACTCAGGATAACGCCTTGAACATGGACCTGAACGGGATTGATGGGGGCATCGGCTCTACGATGACGTATGATGAGCTGGGTGCCACCAGCGATACGTTTTCTCCGACGGGTGATTCGGTTCCGGAGCCTGCCGTAATGGTTCTTCTCGCAACCGGAGTCTTTTCGATCCTGATCGGAAAACGGTTGGTTCCCGGTCGGACCTGACGGAGTGACCATTCCCCGTCCGGGTTTGGTCATACGCACAAGATGCAGTGTTTTTTCTTGTCCATATGTGGTGGTTTGCACCACATATGGACGGTGATTTCTCTTGCATTTGTGTAGTGGTTTCCTCTACACACGGGCGATGAAACGCCCCTGTCAGCCAACACAGATTATTGGAAAGCTACCCTTTGCAATCGTTTTGTCGTTCATGTTCTTTTCGCTGCCGCTGTCAGGTTTGGCCTCGTTGGTTATCGATTCAGACACCACGTTCTGGTCCCCCATTACTTATGGCTGTAACATTCCGGATCCGTCTGTTGACCAGCAAACCGGTCAAAAGTCCGGAGATTTGGTCGGGGATGCGAATCACCCGGCGTTCTACTCGCAGTTTGATGACGCCGGAACTTCCGATTTGACCGACGGAGCGCTTGCGTTTCGAGCCCGGCTCAATGAAGTGAAAAACTATAAAAAAATGACGTTCGACTATTCCCTTTTAGTCGGGATCGACGCCGACCGGGACGGCGGACTTGATCTGTTTGTGGGAGTGGATAACAGTCCGAGCGGACGCGGGGAGGTTTGCATGTGGTATCCGGGTGACGGGTCGAATACCCGGCCGAGCACGACCTCAATCATTAATCCGCCAGCGGTTAGTGTGGAAAGGGCGCTGAAGGCCAACTATGACTTCTCGCTGGTCAGCGCAACGATCGATCCGGGGGCTGTTTCGTACGATGTCGACGGGGGTGGCGCCACCGATGCATTTCTGAGCTTCAGTTTCAATTTTTCCGATGTGGTCGATCTGTTAAGCGCGAAGGGGATCGAGATCGATCAAAACACCCCCCTCAGCTATGTGATGGCCACAGCGACTCAGAGCCACTCCTTGAATATGGATTTGAACGGGGTGGACGGTATTCCCGACACGGATAAGACGTTTTCAGAGCTGGGTGCTATCAGCAACACGTTTTTGGTGACGGGTGAGTCCGTCCCTGAACCCGCTGTGCTGGCTTTGCTTCTGGCGGGATGCTCTTCGATCCTGATCGGGAAACGGTTGCTTCCCCGTTCAGAGCTGAAGGACTAAACGCTCTTCGCCCCCTTCTTCCGTTCCCGGGAACGTGCTCATTTTTCCAACCTCTGGAACGTTTCAGTTCATTTTTTGCCGCTGCGCTTCTTTTTGAAATACAAAAAGCACTTTCGGAATACCTCAGGTCCAAACATTGGAAACTCGCTACGCCAGGACGAAGTAACGAAGCCAGAGGTAGATCATGGCGAGGAAGACGGACTGGATCATGAAGGGGAAGCCCCATTTCATGAAGTGCATGAAGGTGATTTTGTAGCCGTTTCGTTCGCCGATTTTGCTGACAACCACGTTGGCCGAGGCCCCGATAATCGTTCCGTTGCCGCCAAGACAGGCGCCGAGCGCGAGCGCCCAGAAGAGCGGGTTGTCGCCGGTCGGCGCAACGCCGGTATCGACGAGCATTTTCTGGATGAGCGGCATCATGACGATGACAAACGGAATGTTGTCGAGTACGGCGGAGAGCAGGGCGCTGCCCCAGAGCACCACCATGGTGGTGAGCAACAAGTTGTCGCCGCAGAGGTTGAGCATGCCGTTCGCCAGCAGGTCGATGACGCCGTTATGCTCCAGTGCGCCGATGATGATGAACAGCCCGATGAAAAACAGGATGGCGTCCCACTCGACGTGGCGGAGCATTTTTTCGCTCTTGGTGCGGCAGGTCAGTAACATGGCCCCCATCCCGGCGAGAGCGATGACGCCCGGCGGTACCCCGAGGTGATGATGGGTGAAGAAGCCGATGAAGATGAAGCCGAAGACAATGAGCGAGCGTTTCATTTTTTTCGCGTCGCGGATGGCCAGTTTCGGGCAGGCCTCAATGACGCGGGTGCGCACTTGATCGGGGACGTGAAGATATTTCCTCATCACGAAGTAGGCGGTGATGATAAACACCGCACCCATCACCAGAACGCCGGGGCTCAGGTGGACGATGAAGTCGTTGAAGGTGAGTTCGGCGCGTGAGCCGATGATGATATTGGGCGGATCTCCAATGAGCGTGGCGGTGCCGCCAATATTGGAGGCGAGCGCTTCGAGAATCAGGAACGGAAGTGTCGGCAGTTCCAGCAGCTGGGTGATCAGAATGGTGACCGGAGCCAGCAGGATGATGGTGGTGACGTTGTCGAGCAACGCAGAGAAGACCATGGTGACGAGAAGTAGCGTGATCAGGATCGGCGCGGCGCGGCCCTTCATGGCTTTGGCGACGGAGATGGCCACCCATTCGAAGAAGCCGGTTTCGGCCAGAATGGCGACGCAGGTCATCATCCCGACGAGCAGAAAGATGACGTTGAGGTCGATGGCGCTCATCGCGCTTTCAAAGTCGATCAGCCCGCCGATGATGACGGCGGAGGCCCCCAGTATGGCGGCAACAGATTTCTCGACTTTTTCGGAAGCGAGCAGGATATAAACCAGAACAAAGATGACAATTGAAGCGATCATAATTAGGCACTCACCAAAATTTTGTCGACGATACTGAAGCGGTCAATGACCCCGAGAAGTTTTTTGTTTTCGTCCACCACATAGAGCAGGGGCTTGTTGCGGGTGGCGATTTCAAAGACGATTTCCATCAGTGTGGCGTCGGCGGAGATCGTCGGCGATTCCCGTTTGATGTTGAGCTCGCTGATCTGGATGTCGCGTTCGCCCTGGAAATATTTCTCGAAGGGATCCATGTTGCGGACGAACGAGATGGTGTGGAGATTTCCGAAGAAGTCGGGCAGGCCGCTGGAGAAGAGGTCGTAGCAGGAGATGTCGCCGGTGAAACATTCCTCTTTATCGAGAATCGGCAGGGAGTCGCAGTGGTATTTGTGCAGCGCGCGTGCCGCATCTTTGAGCGAGGCCTCTGTGCCGATATGGCCGATTTGCGGCCGCATGATGTCTTTGGCCAGAATGTTTTGGTCGATTTTGATGCCGCTTTTGTTGATCAATTGCCACACCTCGAAGGCGTCTTTGGCGCTCAGAGCGGCGCGGCGGATTTCCTGTGTGGAGAGGAAGCGGACAATCGCGGCGCGGCTGAGCAGTAGCAGATTGGCCTTGTCTTGCGGGACGATGGAGAGCACGAAAAACTGGGCGGGCTTCTGATCTAGGCTCTGGAATTCTGCGCCCGAAGGGCAGATGCCGATGAGGGTGTAGGA
>JAEIOF010000010.1 GCA_016342445.1 Verrucomicrobiota bacterium
CTTGGGGTCGAGGGCGGTGGTGCGGCAGATGTGGGAATAGTCTTCGTAGCCTGCGATGAGCGGTTCGGTGGCGAGGTCGCCGTTAGAAAATTTCCAAACATTGGAAAAAAGCGTTTCGAGGAATGCGGCCGTCAGCTCCGGATTCATCGTCAGCCGTTTTTTGCTGAAGTGATTTGTCATTTTTTTCAGGTCGCGTTCCTGCAGGTGATAGACCGCCTGAACTTTTTCATTCAGCTCCGGAATATTGTGCGCGCCGAAAAACTTGTGCTGCGCCGCGAAGGTGTAGAGCGCCAGCTGGCAGTCGAGGTTCAGCCCGATTTTCTTTTCGAGCGTTTCCATCGAATCGTTCCGCGACTTGCTCTTGTAGTCCACCACCAGCAACTTCTCCAGGTCGCCGGTTGAATCGAAAATCAGGTCGATGCGGTCGATTTTGCCTTTCAGCCGAACCTCTTCGCCGCCGCGGACGAGTGTCACCGGCAGATCGTGTTTGTCATCAAACTTCAGTTCAAACAAGGCGGGGTAGCGGTTTTCAGAGAGAGCGGTTTCGAGATCCATCCGGATAAAATTCTCGATCACCTGATGCAGCTTGCGCTTCTCGGTTTCCCAGACAGCGCGGTGGCCCAGGTGCTGGCTCGGCCGTCGCTCCGCTTTTATGAATTCCTCTTCTGCGATGTTGTGCGCCAGGGAGATGATCTCCTTCTCTCTGGCCGGATCAAACACCGCCAGTGGAATTTCGCCCTCCTGCGAAAGTTTCCAACCATTGGAAACTCTCTTTGCGTACAGATCGCTCTGCCCGGCGATGGCGGTATAAACCAGTTCGAGAATATCGTGAACCAGCGTTCCGCGATCCATCGGGTCGGTGTCGTCCTCGTGCGTTCGGTCGGGTTTGATGCCGAGCACCTTTTCGAGGAAGAAGGCGTAGCGGTTGCGGGCCAGCGATTCCAATGCCGTCGCGCTGAACTCCGGATTGGATTTTATCCATTGCTGGATTGTAGACGCGACGCCCTCGTCGCGTTTCGCAGCTGAATCAGAACGCGACGAGGGCGTCGCGTCTACGTTAGAGGAAAACCACGCCTTCGTCTGCCGCGCCTCGTCTTCGGCGCGGACGGCCGCCGGCGGCAAAACCGTGTGGAATGATTCGCCGAGCTCCGGCTTGTCCCGTTGGGTCAGGATGCGCATTCGCTCAAAAAATTCGCCCGGCGCGCGCTCTTTGCCATCAGCGTCGGTGCGGGTGTAGGAGAGCGTCAGGTGTTCTCTGGCCGTGCTCATGGCGGTCAGGAAAAGAATTTCTTCTTGAATCAGCGCTTCCCCCGCTTCGGATAGCGTCAGGCGAGGGCACGAAATTTTCCGCTCTTCCAGAAACGCGCGCAGGGCCTTGCGCTCGGTGCCATTCAACAGAGAATCTGCTTTTGGAATCCGCGGGAAGGTCCGGTCGTCCATACCGGCAAGATAAACGGACCCAAACCGCAGACCCGCCGCATCCATCGGATTGACGATCCAGACGCCGCTTTCTCTGCTCAGCTCGTGTTCGTCTTGGAGCGTGATGTTATCGAGTAGTTCTTCAAACAGCGAAACCAGTCGCTCCGCTGCTAACACCGGAAGGGTTACTTCGCTCGGTTCTTTGATGAGTTTGTTCACTTCTTCCGGCAGTTCGAGTCCGTGTTGCTGAATAATGAACTGAATTCGTTCTGAGAGGGTTTCCCCCTGGAAAAATGAAGAGAGCGCCTTTGGCAGTCGGAAGAGGCGCGGCGGCTCTGTCTGCCGGAGCTTCCGAACAAGTGCTTCGCGGTCTTCGATGCCGGGCCAGTCGATGCCGGGCATGAGAAGCAGGTCGCACAACCGGTCGCGTGAGAGGTTCTGCGGAAAGGCGAGTAGAGCGAGCAGCGCTTTCACCGGCGGGTGTGCGGCGGCGGGTGTCCCGCGCCGGAAATAGTACGGAATGCCGAAGCGCCGGAAGACATCGGGGATAATGTCGGTGTACGGGCTGAGGTCGCGCAGGATCAGCGCGATCTCTTCGGGCGCGGTGCCGCGTTCAATCTCGCCAGCGATGCGCCGCGCGGCGTCTTCGATTTCACCGTAGGGATGGGCCGAGATAAAAAACGAAACGCGGTCGTTCGATTCGGCTTCGAGGATATTGCTGTCATCCATTTCAAAGGCATCGGCAAAATCTTCGAGCCACGGTTTCCATTCTTCTTCGTTACCGCGTTCCAGTTCGCTGTACACAGCGGCGTGGAGGCGCTTTTCTGCAACTTGCGCATGCGCATCCGGCAGAACGGAAATAATCTGAACCTTTTCCGGGCCGAGGCGTATTTTGAGCGCGGCGGCGAAACATTCCTCGAACGGGTTGAACCAGCGCACCGCGCGGAAGACGATTCCGTTTTCCAGCTCGCGCGGCAGGGTGCCCGATTCAATTAGTTGGAGCAGGGCGGTGTTGACGACGAACCGGTCGGCGATGTCCATTTTTGTACACAGGGCGCGCCATGCCGCGAGGAGCTGGCCGATGCCGTATAGTTTATGGCTCGGTTCGTGGGCCAGAAGCCATTGCGTGATCGCATCCTCTTTTTCTGCAAAAACGGCGAACTGCTCCAGTGTACGGGTTAGAACCCTCGCCCGGGCGGCGGGCGAAAGCCCGGACAGCGGTTGGCTCGGTGCAAATCGGACCGTGCCGGCGGCTTCGTCGAGAAGCAGGAGCATTTCCGCCGCGCCGGGCGTACGACCCGTGAGCAGACCCGCGCGGCGCGCCGCGCGCTCGCAGAGCGTCATCAGCCGGGCCTGCGTCAGCAGGTTCGAGGAGTCGAGAATACCGGTATCTAAAACAAGACGCCGCTCGTGCCGGCGTTTGGCCAGCTCGGTCGGAAAAATGGTCAGTACGCCGTCGCTCATCTTCATGATTGATGAATCTATCAGAGGCCTGTAGGGTTTTCCAACCTTTGGAACCGGTGAGGCCGGTTTTTATTGGAATTTTCCAACCAGTTGAAGAACGGGAGACACAATGGATTTTCAGAAACGGGCAAAAGAGATCATCGACGTTGAAATCGCGGGCATGGAGAAGGTGCGCGACCAGATTAACGGCCATTTCAGCATGGCCATCGACTGGATTCTCGCCGCCGTGCAAAACGGCGGCAAAGTGGTCGTCACCGGTGTCGGCAAAAACTTCCATATCGGCCAGAAGATGGTCGCCACCTTTAACAGCACCGGCACGCCCGCCGCGCTGCTTCATCCGATCGAGGCGATGCACGGCGATTTCGGACTGGTCGGCGAAAAAGACGTTGTGCTGGCACTCAGCTACAGCGGAGGCTCCGACGAATTGATCGCGCTGCTTCCGGCCCTCAAGCGCCGCGGCCTCAAAATCATCGGCATGACCGGCGATGAGAGCAGCCCGCTGGGCCTGCAGAGCGATTTGATTCTTCCGATCACCGTCGATAAAGAGGCCTGCCCGTTCGGGATGGCCCCAACCACCAGCACCACCGTCACCCTCGCGTTGGGCGATGCGCTGGCGATTGTTCTGCTCGAAGCGCGCGGCTTTAAAAAAGAGGACTACGCTAAACTCCATCCCGGCGGCGCGATCGGGCGAACCCTCCTGCTGAAAGTGTCCGATGTGATGCGTACCACCGCCCGCCTCGCCAAAGTCGCTTCGGGATCGAAGGTCAAAGATGCCGTCATGGCGATGACCGGAGCACGCGCCGGCTGCGTGGCGATTGTTGACGCTGACGAAAAACTGCTCGGTATTTTCACCGATGGCGACCTGCGCCGTCACCTGATGGATACCCCGGATATCACCGAAGTCCTGATTGATTCAGTGATGACTGCCAACCCGATCACCCTGACGCCCGACCAGCTCGCCGTCGATATTCTTAAAATTTACGAAGAGAAAAACATCGACGACCTGGTTGTGGTTGACGACTCCGGCCGTGTCGTCGGCTCCGTCGACATCCAGGACTTGCCGAAGCTCAAGATCTTGTAAAAAATGAGCCGATTGGTCACAGAGGGTCTGCGCACGATTTGCGGAGGCCCTTTTTCTTTTTCGGTGGAGCGCGGGGAGTGTGTGGCTCTTTCCGGCCCGTCGGGGTGCGGGAAAACGCTGTTGCTTCGCGCGCTGGCCGATCTCGACCCCGCTGAGGGAGATGTCCTGCTTGACGGAATGAGTCGTAATGAAGTTCCCGCCCCGCAATGGCGCCGTCGTGTCGGCTGGCTTCCGGCCGAATCCTCCTGGTGGTTCGATCGTGTTGGCGAGCATTTTTCCAAACCCTGGAAAAAATCAGACGAAAGTTTCCAATGGTTGGAAAAATTGGGATTTCAGCGCGAAGTTTTGGACTGGAAAATCGAGCGGCTTTCGACGGGGGAGAAGCAGCGGCTGGCGTTGTTCCGTCTGTTGCTGAATGAGCCGCAGGTGCTGTTGCTCGACGAACCGACTGCGGCACTTGACCACATGAATGTGGGGCTTGTTGAGGATTTTATTACAACCTATCGGCGAGATGCTGGTGCGGCGGTGCTGTGGGTTAGCCATAATCCGGAGCAGATTGCGAGGATGGCGGATCGCCATTTTCAATTTGCCGGCAACGGATTGGAGGCGGTGCAATGAGCGGGATTATCCAGCTTTCTCCGCTCGATTTGAGTTTTGCCGCGCTGTTGATTCTGGCGCTGGCGGGATTGAGCATTCGCTTGAGGCTCGGAATCGAAAAACGCATTTTGATTTCCGCCGTGCGCACGGTGATTCAACTGACGCTGATCGGCTTTGTGCTGAAGGCGCTGTTCGCGAGTGCGGCGTCGGGCTGGGTGGCGCTCATGGCGTTGACGATGCTTTTGGCGGCGGGGTATGAGGTGACCTCGAGGCAGAAGCATAAGTTGCGCGGCGCGTGGGGCTTCGGCATCGGTACGGGTTCGATGTTTATCTCCGCGTTCACGGTGACGTTTTTTGCGCTGACGGTGATTATCAGTCCGGAACCGTGGTATGCGCCGCGCTATGCGATCCCGCTGCTCGGGATGCTGTTGGGCAATACAATGAACGGGGTTTCGCTATCGGTGAACCATCTGACGCAGAACGTGCGCTCGCATCGTTCGGTGATTGAAACGCGGCTTGCGCTGGGCCAGACGAAGAGCGAGGCGATTGCCGATATCCGCCGCGAGAGCATCCGAACGGGCTTGATCCCGATCGTCAACGCGATGGCGGCGGCGGGCATTGTGAGTTTGCCGGGCATGATGACCGGACAGATTTTGGCGGGTAATCTGCCGCTTGATGCGGTTCGTTATCAGATCATGATTATGTTCATGGTCAGCGCGGGAACAGGTTTCGGCACGCTGGCCGCAATCTGGATGACCTCGCATCGGCTGTTCGATGACCGCGACCGCCTGCGCCTCGATCGGCTACGTTCCTGATTTCCCAAACGTTGCCGCTCCCTTTGGTCAAGGCCCTCTGTCCTCTGGACTATTCCCGGACGGGTTCGTTTTGCCGACCGCATTTGGGGCAGCGGGCCAGAGGGGTGCGGTGGAGTTCGGTGTAGATGTGGCGGCAGTCGCGACAGCGGTAGACCGATTCGTTTTTACTTTTGCGGCGGCGAAATACGACGAAGTCGTAGGCGGCGGCGAGCGCAAGGAGCACGCCCAATGCAAGGGTCAGCGGAATCACGATGAAGCTGAGAGGTTCGACGGGCATTAGAGGGCGTCTCCTTCTTTTCCTGTGGAGGGGCTGAAGCGGATGTCGAGCCAGCCCGTGCTTTCTTCCGGCGCCGGGTTGAAGCGCAACCGCCTTATGGCGCTCAGTAGCGCGGCGTTTTCCATTGGATCTTCAAAAAAGGCGTGCGCGACGTTTCCGTCGGGCCGGACGGTCAGTCGAATGCGGACGGAGGCGACGGAAAGTGTTTCGACTCCGCTGAGCGATTTGATTTCGGTTGCGCGGGGCTGAAGCTCCGGCGAGAAGAAAAGCGCGATGGGTTCCGGCTGTCGAAGGACGGTGGTGCGACCCGCGCCGGGTGCGGGCAGTTTGTTCTGCGGGAGCGGGATGCGTTCAATCAGCTGGGTCTGGTCGGGCGCCGGGGCGGCGCCGGGCTGGCGGGACAGATAGGTTTCGGGTTGGCGCGGCAGTTCGAGGGAGAGGTTCACGTTGACGCGTCGTTCGGGAAAAATTCCGCTGAAGCCTTCTTCGGAAGGAAGTGCGAACAGGGTCGGGGCCTGCAGGGCGTGCAGGGTTCTGTCTGCGGACGGACAGAAGGCGGCAGCCGGGCGGGGTTTGGACTTTGCCGGACGTTCCGGCATCGGCCGGAAGGCCGTGAGCCAGAGGGCAAACCATGCGAGGGCGCAGACGAGAGCAACCGTCAGCGCGGGAGTGAACTGGAGGCGGGATTTCACGGGGCGGGTTGTTCGGCGGCTGGATTCTGGGTGGCAATGAAGACCTGCCGGAAACCGGCGGCGGCCGCGGCGTCATAGACGCTGGCGGCGGTGGCCTGCGAAACGGAACGGTCGGCTTCGAGGATCAGCGCGATGCCGGGGCGTTTTTCCACCGCGGCGCGGAATGCGGGTTCGAGCCCGCTGAGCGCAATCTGTTCGTCGTTGAAGAAGAGAAGGCCTTCACGCGTGATGCGCAGCACCATGTCGTTGAAACGAATGCCGTCGCATCGCCCGGCGATTGGCAGATCCAGAGCGATGCCGGGTTTTAGAACAAAGGGCGAGGTGGCGAGGATGAATGCGCCGAAGAGCAGGGCGGCATCCAGAAATACAGTGCCGGTGAGGAAGCCGCGTCCGGTCCGGCGGCGCGGACGGAAGCTGCGGTGCAGATGAAGAACGGCTTCGCAGTCGTTACGGCTCATGGTGCGCTCCTGCATTGGGGCGGGTTAAAAACAGAATAATCTCTTCAGCGGTCTGCTCCATATCGATGGCGATGGACTCTACGCGGCTGATCAGAAAGTGATAGCCGGCGTAGGCGGGGATGCCGGTGATGAGACCGCTGGCTGTGGTGAGCAGTGCCGTCCAGAGCCCGCCCGCCAGCACGCCGATTTCGGCCAGCGGAGATCCCGCCATCAACGCCGCCAGCATTTCGAGCAGGCCGAGCACCGTGCCGAGCAGGCCGAGCATCGGCAGAACCTGCGCCAATGTGATGAGCAGGTTGGTATGACGTTCCAGTCGAGGGATTTCCCGGATGCCGGCTTGCCGGACGGCTTGCGTGAGCGCGGCCGCATCGTCATCGCGGTGGAGCAGGGCGGTGCGCACGAGATGGGCGGCCGGGCCGGGGGTTTGGTCGCAGATGGCGATGGCTTCCACATCGTTTCCGCGGGTGAGATTGGTGGTGATGCCTTTCAGGAAATCTTCGATTTTGATCTGCGCGCGATGCAGGTGAAGCAGGCGCTCCAGAAAGATGACCAGCGCGATCACGCCGCCTGTCAGAATAAGCCACATGATGGCTCCGCCGCTGTTGATCCATACCCACATAACCGGACTCCTTTTCTAAAATGCGCCTGCGTTTTCTTTTTTAATTTTTTCGATGCGCCGGACGGCTTCGTCCTGCGCGGGGACGCCTGCTTGAATGATTCGCTCGTAAATGTTGACGGCCTCGTTCCAGCGGGCTTGCTGTTCCTGCTGGGCGGCAGCTTCCAGCGCGGCGCGGGTGAACCAGAGAACCGCTTCGGGCGACAGGGCTTCGGCAGAGCTTCCCCCCTGATATACCACTTCCATGTAGTGTGCGAAGGCCTTCTCGGGCTGGCCGGTTTTGTCTTCGCAACGGGCGATTTTATAGAGCGCCTGCAGCTTGAGCGCGAAGGGCGTGGCCGGGCGTTTATACAGCGCCTGATAGGCATCCATAGCTTCCTGATAACGGGTCGCTTCGGTGGTGCCGAGTGTGAAGAGGCAGTCGCCGAGGCGTCCGCGCGCGCGGTCAGCCAGCGGAAGATCGGGGGCGGCTTTAATGATCTCCTCGTAGGCGAGGATCGCGCGAGGGAATTCGCCGAGCTCGGTCAGCGCTTCACCTTGTGCGAAGCGGGCCTGCAGGAGCAGAGGACTTGCCGGATATTCTTTTGCGAGCCGACTGTAGAGCGTGAAGGCATCGAGATAGCTGTCTTGCTCCAACAGGGCGTTTGCGGCCCAGAGGAGAGCTTCGTCGGCCAGCGCGTTTTGAGGGAAGCGCGCGACGATATCCAGAAACGTGGTTTGCGCCTGCGGATAGTTGCCGCGGTTGTAGGCGTGTTCGCCGAGCCAGAAGAGCACCTCCGGCGTCCAGAGCGAGGCAGGGTATTTTTCGATAAAGGTGCGGCAGATCACGAGGGCCTCTTCGATGTCACCCTGCAGGTAGCGGCAGAAGCCTCGCATATAATAGGCCTGTGGGGCTTCGGGCGAGTCGGGATAGGTGTCGCTGACGGCGCGGAAGTTTTCAAGTGCTTCGGCGAACCGGTCGAATCCGAAAAGGATCAGCCCTTGTTGATGCAAGGCGGTGGCCTGCGCGGCGGCGTTGGTGTACTGCCCGGCAATGCGCTGATATTCCTCTAATGCGGCGTCCCACTTTTTTTCGCTTTTGAGCAGGCCGGCCAGTTGCAGCGCGGCGCGCGGCGCAAATTCGCTTTGCGGAAACCCGCTCTCCACCTGAGTAAACGCACGGCCCGCCTCTTGTTTGTCCGCGGACAGGAGGGCAACGCCGGCCTGATACATGGCGCGGGCGGCCAGCGGATGGGTCGCGAAATTATCCGAGATCTGCCGGTAATTTTTGGTTGCCGCGCCGGCCTGTTTGGCGGCCAGCCGTGCGTCGCCCGCTTTCACCCAGGCGGTGGCGCAACGATCCGGGTCGGTCGTTTTTGCGGCGGCGCGTTCGAAGGCGGCGGCGGCCTCTTCAAAACGAGTCTGTTCCCAGAGGCTCCAGCCTTTTCCGAAAAGGGCCTGCGCTTCGCCGGTCGGATCTGCGGTGACATCCAGATAGGACTGAAACGCATTTTCGGCGGAGCTGAACTGATCTGTTTTCAGAAGGGCTTCAGCTTTTTGAAGAAGGATATTGGCGGCGAGTGAATTGTCCGGCGCAGCCTGCATGGCTTCGTCGAACAGGCTCAGGGCCTCTTGATTTTTCCCTTCATCAATCAGCAGGTTGGCGCGGGCGGCCTTCTGCCGGACGCGCAGGGCGGTCTCGCCCGTCAGGGTTTCGGCTTTCAGCAAGGCGTCGGCCGCGACGGCGGAACGCCCCCCGCGCTGTTCGAGCGCGGCCAGTTCCACCCAGGCGGCGATGCGCAGACGCGCGGGGGCGGTTTCGCTGGCGCCGAGCTGAGCGAGCAGCGCGGAGGCCTCCGCCTGTTTATCCTTGCCGCCGGCGGTAATCAGCTCGCGCGCCAGGAGCAGTCGGACGGAATCGGCCAGTACGCTGTCCGGGAACCGTTCGAGCAGTTCATGAAGCGTTTTAACCGCCGCCTTTTCCCGTTTGCGCTCCAGCTGGATATTGGCGAGATCGAGCAGGTTTTGCGGAGCGTCATCATCGTTCGCAAACTGTTTGCGGAACCGGTCAAAGGAGTCTTCCGCGTCTTTCCGTTCGCCGATGGCCTGCTCGGCGCGGCCTTTCAGCCGCAGGGCGGCGGGCGCATAGGGGCCGTCGCTCAGAAGTTTTTTGTCTTTTTCCAAGGTTTGGAAAACCGCTTCAAAATTGCCGGCATCGAAAAAGGCGCGGGCTTTCCAGTAGATGAAGGCGTCCTGTTTGAGGAGGTGAGCGGACTCGTCGGCTAGAATGACGGCATCGTCGAACCGTTTTTGCCCGATCAGCGAGCGGATCAGCAGAATGGTGAGATCTGTTTTTTCCTCGACGGGCTGCTGGATGCTCAGCGCGTTCCAGACCTGTTCCTCGGCCAACGGGTAGAGTTCATCCTGCAGCGCCGCCTCAATCGGACGGGTCGAGGTCATCTCCTGCGCAAACAGCGCGGGAGCAATCAAAAGCAGGATAAAAAGTCGGAAATTCATCGCGCGGAGTATCCTATCCCTTAAGTATTTCTGCCAAGTACTTTCCTGTGTGGGATTTGGCGTGGGCGGCCACCTTTTCAGGGGTTCCGCAAACGACCACTTTTCCGCCGCGCTCGCCGCCGTCGGGGCCGAGGTCGATCAGGTGGTCGGCCCGTTTGATGACGTCGAGGTTATGTTCAATGACGAGTACGGTGTTGCCGCCGTCGCGCAGGGTTTCCAATACCTGAAGCAGTTTGTGGACATCGGCGAAGTGCAGGCCGGTGGTCGGCTCATCGAGAATGTAGAGGGTGCGGCCGGTCGCTTTTTTGCTCAGCTCGGCGGAAAGCTTGATGCGCTGAGCCTCGCCACCGGAAAGGGTGGTGGCGGATTGTCCAAGGCAGAGGTAGCCGAGGCCGACTTCGCGCAGGGTGCGCAGCCGACGTTCGATGCCGGGGATGGCGGCGAAGAAGTCGCAGGCTTCATTGATGGTCATGCCGAGCACTTCAGCGATATTTTTTCCGCCGTAGTGCACCTCGAGGGTTTCGCGGTTGTAGCGTTTGCCCGCGCACTGCGGACAGGTGACGTAGACGTCCGGCAGGAAGTGCATTTCGATTTTGAGCAGCCCGTCGCCCTGGCAGTGTTCGCATCGTCCGCCTTTGACATTAAAGCTGAAGCGCCCCGGCGCGTAGCCGCGCACTTTGGAGGCGGGCAGTTGCGAAAAGAGATCGCGAATGATGGAGAACGCGCCGGTGTAGGTGACGGGATTGCTGCGCGGTGTGCGGCCGATCGGCGACTGGTCAATCACGATTACCTTGTCGATCTGTTCGACGCCGAGCAGCTCCTTGTGCTTTCCGGGCCGCTCTTTGGAGCCGTGGAAGTGGCGGAAGAGGGCGCGGCGCAGGATGTCGTCGGTGAGCGTGCTTTTGCCGGAGCCGGAAACACCGGTGACGCAGGTGAGCAGGCCGAGCGGAATTTTGACGTTAATATTTTTGAGGTTGTTTTCGGCCGCGCCGCGAATTTCGAGGAAGCCGTTGGCCGCTTTGCTTCGTTTGGACGGCACTTCGATTTCGATTTCGCGCCGCATGTACTGCGCGGTGAGCGAGGCTTTTGATTTCAAAAGCTGCGCGGGCGTTCCGGCAAAAACGATTTCGCCGCCGTGGACGCCCGCGCCGGGGCCGAGGTCGATGACGTAGTCGGCCTCGCGGATGGTCTGCTCGTCGTGCTCGACGACGACGACGGTGTTGCCGAGATCGCGCAGCCCTTTGAGCGTGGCGAGCAGGCGGTCGTTATCACGCTGATGCAATCCGATGCTCGGTTCATCGAGAACGTAGAGCACGCCGACGAGGCCCGCGCCGATCTGCGTGGCGAGCCGGATGCGCTGCGCCTCGCCGCCGGAGAGCGTGCCGCTTTCGCGGTCGAGGGTGAGGTAGTCGAGCCCCACATTCATCATGAAGCCGAGGCGCGCGCGGATTTCTTTGAGGATGTCGCGGGCGATATGCGCCTCCTCCGGAGTGAGACATTGCCGATTGCCGATTGCCGATTGCTGATTGCTGAGTTCTGAGTTCTGACCTCTGACCTCTGGCCTCTGACTTCCGTCTCCTTCCAAACCTTGGAAAAACTGTTCGGCCCGCTCAATCGACAGCGTGCAGATTTGGTAAATATTTTTTCCGCCGACGGTGCAGGCGAGGCTTTCGGGGCGCAATCTCGCGCCGTGGCAGGCGGTACAACGCTGCGTGCCCATGTAGGCGCGCAGGCGGTCCTGCGTCCAGTCGCTGTCCGAGTCGGTGTAGCGCCGTTGCAGGTTGGGAATGACGCCCTCGAAGGGTTTTTGGATTTTGTGGCGTCGCATGAAGTAGGTGATCGGTTCGTCGGAGCCGTAGAAGAGAATTTTTTTGAAGGAGGCGGGCAGTTTGTTGAAGGGGGTGCTGAGCGAGACGCCGTAGTGGTCGGCGACGGCGGAGAGAAGCTTTTTGTAGTAGATGATGGCGCGTCGCCCTCCGCGTCGCCACGGGTGGACGCATTCTTCGAGCGGAAGTTCTTCGTTGGGGACAATCAGTTCTTCATCGAAGGTGAGCATGTTGCCGAGGCCGTGGCAGGTCGGGCAGGCACCGTACGGACTGTTGAAGGAGAAGTGTTTCGGTGTGAAGGTTTCGAAGCTGATGTTGCAGTCAAGGCAGGCGTTCTTTTCGGAGTAGAGGCGGTCATCCCAGACGTCGCCGTTCTGAACCATGGCGATCAATAACCCTTCGCCGGTGGAGAGTGCCAGCTCGACCGAGTCGTTGATGCGGCCGCGCGCGGCGGGGTCGATGACGAGCCGGTCGATGACGGCTTCAACGGTGTGCTTTTTATTTTTGTCGAGGTCGGGGATGGAATCGAGTTCGCACAGCTCGCCGTTGACGCGGACGCGTACAAAGCCCTGCCGTTTGACGGAGGCGAAGACCTCTTCGTGTTTTCCTTTACGTCCGCGCACGAGCGGCGCGAGCAGGATCACTTTGGTTTTCGGCGGAATCTGCAGAAGCTGCTCGGTGATATTCTCGGCACTCTGCCGCTGGATTGGTTTTCCGCACTCCGGGCAGTGGACTTTTCCAATGCTTGGAAAAAGCAGGCGCAGGTAGTCGTGGATTTCGGTGGTGGTGGCGACGATGGAGCGCGGGTTGGAGCCGGCGGTGCGCTGTTCAATCGAGATGGCGGGCGAGAGGCCTTCGATGACATCGACGTCCGGTTTTTGCATCTGTTCGAGGAATTGCCGGGCGTAGGCGGAGAGGCTTTCAACATATTTGCGCTGGCCCTCGGCGTAGAGGGTGTCGAAGGCGAGCGACGATTTCCCCGAGCCGCTCAGCCCGGTGATGACGGTGAGCTGATTGCGCGGAATCCGCACATCCACATTCTTGAGGTTGTGCTCGCGCGCGCCGGTTACCGTGATCCATTTTCCAGACATTGGAAAAGCCTATCCCATTTTTTCCAAACATTGGAAACATTCGTCTAAAATTTTCCAGGCCTCGGAGCGCGATACTTGTGAGAGGCGGGGTTTTCCCCGAAGATTGCCTCTTTACTTCGTTTCGCCGCTTTTGCTTCGCTCCAGCCTCTCTCCGGGGGTCGAGTGGAAAGATCCCCTTGAGAGGTTGCATTACAGGTGGTTTTTAAGTACTTTGAGCTAGATTTGGCAGCAAAAGATAGAGGTTTATCATGAAGCATTGCATATTGTTAGTTGGTTTTTGTTTGAGCGGTTTGATGGCATTCGGGGCGGGTCTCTCTGCGGATGAGGTGGAACGGCTTCAGCAAAGCGTCAAAATCGGATCTGTTAATAGCGACACGATTCGCGGAGACGACGACACCAAGAGCGAACAGATCAAGTTTTTTACCTATCAGGATGAGAATGATGATGCCCTTAACTTTCAGATGCGCATCACAGCAGAGCTGACAGATAAAAGCAAAAAGACCTATTTTGCCCAGATCACACGCGGGCAGGGGGAGCTTCATGAAGACTATACCGGCGAGGACAACTGGAGATTTCAGGTTCCGCACGGCGATCTCAACCGGCCTAAGTTGACGGCCTATGTGATTCAGTACGGCGTTCTGTGCGAAGGGGAATTCGTTCCGCTGGCCGAGGCATTTGACGGCGCGGACAGTGCGGACGAGATTACTGCGCGCAGTACGACCCGCGTCGATATTAAATCTACATGGCACACCTATTCTTATCGGGATGGGGACGAGGTGCTCCAGTCCCTTTCTAACTAGCGAAAAATGACGTTTAAAAAACAATTGAAAAGCCCGCTGGCCGGTAGCGTTCTGGTCGTGATGTCAGGACTCTCCTTTTTTTTCACCTGCATGCTGCTTCCGCTGGTGGGCCCGGCGGGTGCGCGCGCTCCGGATGCCGATAAAAACCAGCTGGCTTTTCTGGGGGTTCTCGGTCTGACCTTTTTGCTGGCAGCGCTCGCGACCTGGCTGAAGCTGATGCGGCGGCGAGAGGATCACAGCCCGTTTCCCGTCTGGTCGCTCGGCCTCTGCGCGGTCTGCACCCTTCTCTTCGTTTTGCAGCTGACCGGCTTGCTGGCGATCTGATCAATGTTCATTGGGCGTTGAATATCTTCCAGAGCGCCCATGCGGCGAGCGTTTTGGCGTCCTGAACCTGGCCGGCGCGGATCCGCTCGTCCATCTCTTCTTCCGTAACAAGGACGGTTTCGATGTTTTCGTCGTGATCGAAGTCGGTCTCTCCCGGCTCGTGGACCTCCGCGTAGAAAATATCGATCCGCTCGTCGCAGTAACCCATCGATGGGTAGATGGAAGAGAGGAAGTGAATGGAGTCGGGCTCGTAGCCGGTTTCCTCTTTCAGTTCGCGCACGGCGGCAGCTTCAGAGGCCTCGCCGGGATCCACGTTGCCCGCCATCACCTCAAAGCAGATGCGCTCTATCGGCTTGCGGAACTGGCGGGTAAAAACGAAGCGGCCGTCGCGCCGGCGGGCGATGACTGCCACGGCGGGGCCGTGGCGGACAATTTCGCGCGTCGAGGTGCGTCCGTCCGGCAATTCCACATCCAGCACTTCGATGCGCATGATGCGGCCTTCAAAAACCGTTTTGGATCCGATCGTTTTTTCGTACATATTTTGTGCTCCCTTCACTGCAGGTCTACCAGATGCGGAACGTAACGGTTTTTTCTGATCGTGTCATTTGTCAAAAGAGTTTGGGGGGCTAGAATGACGCCATGACACACAATCGGCAGGAATGGGAAACTCTTGAAGCGAAAGACCTCGCGCCGTATGCCGCGCACAGCGCTAATAGTTTGGGCCGCCGTCATCCGGAAGTTGATCATCCGGTGCGCCCTAGTTTTCAACGCGACCGCGACCGCGTCCTGCACAGCCGCTGCTTCCGGCGACTCGAATATAAAACACAGGTCTTCATCAACGGCACCGCCGACCACTACCGCACGCGCCTCACCCACACCATCGAAATGACCGCCGTCGGTCGGACGCTCGCCCGTGCCTTCCGCGTCAACGAAGACCTCACCGAAACCATCTGTCTCGCTCACGATGTCGGCCACAGCCCGTTCGGCCACCGCGGCGAAGCCGTGCTGGATGACCTGATGAAGGAATATGGCGGGTTCGACCATAACCTGCAAAGCCTGCGCGCCATCGAGAAACTCGAAAATCAGTATCCCGGCTTCAGCGGACTCAACCTCACCTGGGAAGTGCGCGCCGGACTGCTCAAACACGAAGCCGCCAATCCGGACGCCGAGCTCGACGGCCATCCCATCGGCCCGTTCCAATATCTGGAAGCGCAGATTGCCGACGTCGCCGACGACATGAGCTATCATGCCCACGATGTCGACGACGGTCTCTCCGCCGGGCTCATCACCCTCGACCAATTGCGCGAGCTCGCCTTCTGGAAGCTGGCTGCCGCCCGCACCGACGAACAATATCAGGGGCTCGACGAAGACCAGCACCGCCGCATCACCATCCGCAACCTGCTCGACCTGCAGGCGCGGGACGTTTTACGCGAAGGACATCGCCGGACCGAGGCGCATCAGCCGCAGACCATCGCCGATGTGATGAATGCTCCCGAACGGCTCGTTGCTTTCAGCGATGAAATGAAACTCATGCTCAAAGAATTCTCCACGTTCCTCTATCGGCAGCTCTACTATCACCCTGCCGTTGCCGATGCCAACACCGAGGCGGTTGAACTCATGCGCGGACTCTTTCATCACTACGTCGCGCATCCCGAAGCCATGGGTAAAAAAGCGCGCGAGCGGATTCCCGAAGAAGGACTCATGCGCACCGTCTGCGACTACGTCGCTGGCTGCACCGACCGCTACGCCCTCGAAGAGTGCGAAAAATACGGCATCGGCGCGTAGCACCGCCGGCGGAGGACAGAGGACAGAGGTCGGAAGTCAGGTGTGAACATCTCGGATTAGCGTTCGGGCGCGGAGTGCCTTTTGCCTTATCCATTCAATTTTACCCGCCTTTTCAGGCTCTTATTGGTGAAGCTCTTTTCCACAGTGTGGGCATACGTGCTGCCCCTTCTTCTTCTGGATTGCCTCCACGAAGCCTGCCCCAATGATTCCTGTTGGCAGGGCAAACATTCCAATTCCAAGGATGGCGATTATGCTCGCGAAGAACTTTCCCATGAGAGTGATCGGGTACATGTCTCCGTATCCTACGGTCGTGAGCGTAGCGACCGACCACCACATTGTTGCTGGGATGCTTGAGAAAGTATCGGGCTGAGCTGCGTTCTCACAGTAGTAAAGAAGGCTAGATGATACGACCAGCAGGAGTCCCATCAGAGCCGATGTGAGTAACAGCTCTTCCTTCTTCGATTGGAATACATGCTTGATCAGGTTGAGAGACGAATAGTAGCGGCCCACCTTGGCAACGCGGAGAATTCGAAGGAGCCGAAGAACTCGGAGAAACCGAAGATCGATTCCGAGGAAGGGAAGATAGAATGGGAGGATGGAGAGAAGATCAATGATCGACATCGCCCGGAAAGCAAGACGAACACGACCGCGAAAGCGACTCCTGAATTGTGGATCGGTTGTGCAAGACCACAGCCGGGCAAGATACTCCACTGTGAAGACAAGGACTGACAGGGCCTCAAATACGTTCAGGGCCGCGCCCCAGCGTTCCTGAACTGATTGGACAGAACCGATGATGACGGCTATTACATTCAGAAAGATCAGAGATAAAATACTGATGTCGAATATGCGGCTGGCTCTATCACCGGACGTGGATGCTTCGACAATCTCCCATGTGCGTTTGCGGATGTTCATACGGTATGAGCCCCCGCTTCCGCATGGACCAGGAGGTCGATTGCGCGCCCCATGTAGATGGGGGTATCGGTCTTCAACACGATTGGCCGACCTGATCCGACTTTCGAGATCTCTATCACTCCTTCGTCAATATCGACGTCCAAATCGCCGATGTCGGACAATCGAATGTTGGTCGTTCCATCGCCTATGACAAAAACGCGTTTGTTGGTGAGGATCATTGTACCGTCACGTCGTACAGAGTACTCATATCCCGTGGGTGAGTCCATCGATTTCCTTTTGGAGAGAACCTGTGCTGAGCATTGAAAAAATGCGTTTTCGCTCTTTTGTGTGGGTGTGGTGAGCTTATCGGGCGGAATGGGTTCAAAGGGAAGGCATAGAGCCTGTGTGTCGATGATTTCTTGTACGATGTCGAGCTCGTGCTGTACTTCCGCTTTGGGAATGGCTAGTCCTGCCATGAGGTTGCTAAGTTTGCTCAATTCGTCCTTCGTGATCTCACGATCCTGAATTACTTCGACATACGCGGCGGAAAAGATTTCCTTTTTCGTTTTCAATCGTTCGGTGGGGCTGATCCTGAGCGTCTGTTCGGCAGCGGCGATAGTCGCCGCTTCTTCTTTCGTGATGAATCCGTCGTCGAGCACTTTATCGAGTACCGCCTGATAAACATCCGCCTCAAGCCTTTCGACGGACCGCTTGCTCGCATCGTTTTTCGGCAACTCCTGTTGCTGTTGTTTCAGGCGGGCAATCAAATCTTCAGAGGGTGATGACTGTGCTGTGATGAACGCTGAATCGAGAGATTGTTTATAGGTAAGCACGACTTTCTTCCGGCGAACCCGGATGGACCACAAGACAATGGGAATGCCGATTGCTACAGTGATGCCAGCAACCAGTACTGCTGGATTCTCCGCCAACCACCGAAAAAGCCAAATACCAACTCCAGCTACAACGGCGACGAGCAAGAGGGTTGCGCAACCCTCGCCGTCAGAAGCGGACCGATTACGCGACTGATTTGACGAAAGATGCTTCCGATAATACAGGCCATTTCGGCCTGCGTGGACGTATGTTCCTCTCGGGCCGACACTGAGACGCGCACCCTTGACGCCGCCGGATAGACCAAGGCCGCTCTTGGAGACGTTGAAGCGAATCGGTCCGGCGCGAAAACTTTTTCTTAGGTATAGGCCCATCTTACTTATTCTCCCTCTCTAATATCTTGAACCAGCATTCGGTCGCGGAGTGCCCGATAAGCTGAATTCGCTTCGGGGTGTTATTTTCAGTTCCCGTTTTGAAGCTCTAGCATTTTTAATGGGACGTCATTAATTTGAAAACTGGTTCTTCCTAACGGGCTAAATTCAGCGATACCATAGGCTCCAGAATTAAAATTCTTAATTTCTCCAAAGATCATGAATACGGTGAATTCGTTCCATTTCTGGTTGCCGGTCGTCCAAATCTGTTTAGCAGTTTCTTCCATTCGAGTTTGGTCAGGATTGGTTTCCGTGTTGAGGTAAATTCTGTAAACCATTCTTTTGGTTGCACCATACGATATATCTTGTTTTTCAAGCACTCGATACGTGTATGGATCAGAGAATGCGGAAAGGCAGGTAGATAACGCGATGAGTACTGCGAAAGCCTGGATTCTCATTTTTCCTCCTCGAATATTTAATGTGCTACATGACGGATTGTCATGCGCTTAATTGCGAGGAGCTTAGGTTGCGGCGAACTCTTCGTCAATTGATCTGATTTTAAAACCGCGGCTTCCAATGGTTGGAAAAACTTTGGAGAGATGCGAGGGATTAGTCCTCTGCCACCATCGGGAACTGTTCCGGATGCTCCAGAGAGGCGAGGCTCAGGTCGACATCCAGTGCGGGCCAGTGGAGGTGAACCCCGTGGTGAAGTTCCACATTCATGACATCTTCAATTTTCGCCTTCTTGAACCAGGGATATTCTTCATGCGAAAGGAAATATTCCCTGCTCTGGACAAAGACCCAGATGCCGTGAGTATCCACAAGGGTGACTTCAATTAGAGAAGTGTTTGTGCCATGCGTCGCTGATTTCATCTTTTCTCTCCTCTATCACCGTTCTGATTTCGCTGAGCTGGCGGTCTGAAAGATGGTAGTTCTTTGCCAGTTCCACGCTAGGATTCAACCAGAATTTTGCCTCACCGTCCTCGCAAAATACATGAATGTGCATCCGCTCTTCTTCCCGTGAGAAGAAAAAGAAACGATAATTTTTCCACCTGATTACTGTCGGACTCACGGCGAAAGGCTATCAGGTCGAGGCGGGAGCATCAAGACGCAGACGGATGATTAAATTCTCGCCCGGCGAAGGCGCCGTGCTTACAGTTTCCGGCTTGTAATGAAAAACTTCCAAACATTGGAAAAACGGCTGGCGGCGGTGGGGAATGGAAACCCGAAGCGGTCGGTTGAAGAGCTGGCGGCGCATGTGCTCGGCTGCAAGCCGCTCGAAATCTACTTCAAAGAAATTTCTGCGGAGCAGGAAGCGGAGCTCGAAAGATTGATCGCCCGCGCGGAGCAGGGCGAACCGATTCAGTACATCATCGGCCACGTTGATTTCCGAGGGTTGGAAATACACTGTGACCGACGTGCTTTAATTCCCAGGGCCGAGACAGAGCTTCTTGTCGAAGCAGTTCACGGTTCGGAGTTCAGAGTTCAGGGTTTATTGAGAATAGCCGACGTTTGCACTGGAACCGGCTGTATCGGTCTGGCGCTCGCCGCTGAACTGCCGAATGCGGAGGTGATGGCGATCGATATTTCACCGGAAGCGCTCGCGCTTGCAAAAGAGAATGCGGAACGACTTGGGCTGGGTGATCGTTTCCAATGTTTGGAAAATAATCTGCTCGAAGGGGTCGAAGAGAATTCGCTGGATGTCGTCGTTTCGAATCCACCCTATATTTTTTCCAATGTTTGGAAAAATCTGGATGCTTCGGTGAAGGAGTTCGAGCCGCAACTCGCGCTCGATGGCGGCGAAGACGGTCTCGATTTGATTCGACCGCTGGTTGAGCAGGCGGCGCGCGTTTTAAAGCCCGGCGGCGGTCTCTTCCTCGAAATCGGCTACGATCAGGGGCAGGCTGTTTTCCAATGTTTGGAAAAAGCCGGCTTCGAAAACATCCAGATCATTCAGGATTATGCAGGGTTGGATCGGATTGTTTCAGGGTCAATAGCACAAAGCTGATCGTCACGCTCAGCTCGTTGAGTTGTTGCACCTCTTCTTTTGCTTCCGGGCTTGAGTTCCAGAAAATCGGGGTCATCTGGATGAGGTCGGTGATCTGCGCTTTGTTGAGCAGGACTTCATAGTTCAGCGCTTCCCGGTTCTTTTCCTTAAAGAGGGGTGCGCATTTTTCGGCGGCCTCATCGGCCTTTTCCTCAAAGTCACTGGCATTGGCGGTTAGCAAGGTGCGCAGCTCGATCAGATGGTTCGGGCCGGGGACGCCGAGAATGAGTTGACCGTCCGCTTTGAGGGTGCGGGCGAATTCCTCCACGTTGCGCGGAGCCAGTACACTGAGAATCACATCCAGCGAGTGGTCGGTAAACGGCAGGTCGCGCATGCCGTTGGCGACAATCCACGTGACATCTTTATAGCGTTTCGCCGCGCAGCGGATCGCCTCTTTGGACACATCGACTCCAAAACGAGTTCCGCTGAGTGCGCCGAGAAAATGACCTTCTCCACAACCGCAGTCGAGAATTGTGGAATGTGGGAGGTGGGATGTGGCATGTTGGATGGCCTTTGTGATGGGCTCAAAGGCACCGGAGTCGAAGAAGCGGCGGCGGGCTAGAATCATCGCTTTGTCGTCGCCGGGGTTTTTGGATTTGCGCTGGTGGCTGAGCAACAGGTTGAGATAGCCCTCTTTAGCGGTATCAAAGGAATGTCCGTTTGAGCAGGTATAACTCTTTACGTGTGCCGCAAGAGGTTCGCTACATACGGGACAAATGAGAAGAGATGGATTCATTGGGGAGAGTTAACCACGAAATACACCAAATACACAAAAAGGAAGGGGCGGCTTTCGTGTGTTTTGTGTATTTCGTGGTTACTTCATAGATGAGCCGCGGCGGATACTGGTTTTTCCGAAGCGGGCGCGGATGGCATCGACGGCGCGACTGAGCGCCTCGCGTTTGGTGGAGGTTTGTTTTTCCGATGTTTGGAAAAGATCCATTTGCGGGGCGTCGGCGGTTTCGCGCAGGCCGCTGACGCCGAAGCCAATCAGCCGCACCGGGCTGTGGAGCCCCTCTTTCCTCAATAGAGAGAGGGCGGTTTCGCGCAGCGTGATATCGTCGCAGCAGGGCGGGTCGATCCGCCGCTGACGGGTGATGGTGGTGAAATCTTTCCAGCGGACTTTGATCTGTGTGGTGGCGGCATAGAATCCGGCACGGCGCAGACGGCCGCCGACCTTGTCGGCGAGATCGAGCAGGTGCGCTTCAATTACTTCGGGATCGGTTTCGTCCTCTCCGAAGGTGATTTCGTTGGAAATGCTTTTTTCTTCGCTTTCGGTTTCGACGGCGCGGTCGTCGATGCCGAAAGCGCGGCGGCGGAAGGCGGTTGCCGCGTTTTCGCCGATCCACGCGGCGAGTTTTGCCGGATCGGCGGTTTGCAGGTCGCCGATGGTGTGGAGGTTGTGCGCTTCCAGGATGGCTCGGGTTTTTCCGCCCGCGCCCCACATCCGTTTGATGGGCAGCGGCGCGAGAAAGGCGGGGATCAGTTTTTCGGAGAAGGGGACGAGGGTGAGGCCGTCGGGTTTGTTCATGTCGCTGGCGATTTTCGCAAGGAACAAATTCGGGGCGACGCCGACGGAGCAGGTGAGACCGGTTTCTTCCAGAATGGCGGCTTTGACTTTGCGGGCGATTTCGGGGCCATCGCCGAAAAGGTGAATAGAGCCGGTGACATCGAGAAATGCCTCGTCGCACGAAAGCGGCTGGACGTACGGGGTGAAGCGCTGAAAAACCTCCATGATTTGCTCGGAGACTTCTTGATAGCGGGCCATTCGGACGGGCAGGAAGATGGCGTTCGGGCAGCGTTGCGCGGCGGTGCGCGAGGGCATGCCGGAGTGGATCCCGAATTTGCGTGCTTCGTAGGAGCAGGTGGAAACCACACCGCGCTGATCGCGCGGCGAGCCGATGACGACCGGCTTGCCCTTCAGTTCCGGACAGTCCCGCACTTCGACCGCCGCAAAGAAGGCATCCATGTCGACATGAAGTATTGTTTTTTCAACCGGTTGCGCCGGGGCTTGTTGATCTGTTCCAGACATTGGAAAAAACATATCTTATTTTTCCAAGGTCTGGAAGCAACTGCGTCGCGGCTGGCTTGTTTTTCCACCGATTGGAATGCGGATGAGGGAAAAAGGCGGAAAAAGAGTTGAAGGGGCGGGGCAATTGGGATAGAAAGCACGTTCTTTTTCCGCGGAGGAGACTTCGCACTACTGGACTGGAGATACGAATACTATGGCTACAAAAATACGTTTACGCCGCATGGGAGCCCGCAACAAGCCGTTTTACCGCTTGGTTGTCGCCGACTCCCGCTTTGCAACCACCGGCCGCTACCTCGAAGTGCTGGGCTGGTATGACCCCAAACAGGCTGAAAATAATTTCAGCGTGAAACTTGACCGTGTTGATTACTGGCAGGGTGTTGGAGCTCAGGCTTCCCCCACCGCAAAAAGCCTGATCAAAAAGGCTCGTGCTGGCGAAGGCGTTGCGCCGGGTGCTGCTCCGAAGGCCAAACAGGTTGATACACAGGCTTTGCTTGATGCCGTTCCGGAACAGGTTGTAGAGCCCGTTGTTGAAGAAGTCGCTGTTGAGGAAGTGGTTGTTGAAGAAGCTCCTGCGGCTGAAGAAGCTGCGACTGAAGACGCTCCTGAAAAGCAGGAGGGCTAATCATGAAGAAGCTTGTTAAGCAGATGGTCACCGCCCTGGTTGACCATCCTCGCCACGTTAAGATTACCGAAGTTAAAGGCGATAAGAGCATTGTCTACGAATTGCGATGCCACGCTAAAGATGTCGGCAAAGTGATTGGCCGTAGCGGTAAAACCGTTGGGGCCATGCGTACGCTTCTCGGTGCTATTGCCGCCCGCGAAGGTCGCCGTGCGATGCTCGAAGTGGTGGAGTAACCAGCTCCTTCGTGTTACAAAGGCGGCCGAAGGGCCGCTTTTTTTGTTATGAGAATTGATGTTATCACTCTGTTTCCTGAAATGCTCGATGGCTTTCTCGGCCAGAGCATGATGAAGCGTGCCGCCGCGGCGGGGCACGTCATCTTCAACTTCATCAATCTGCGCGACTTCACGGAAGATAAACACCGCACCACCGATGATCGTCCGTTCGGCGGCGGCCCCGGGATGGTGATGAAGGTCGAGCCCATGTTTAGGGCGGTTGAATCTGTTCGGACGGAAAACAGCCGTGTGATTCTGATGTGCCCGCAAGGCGCGCCCTTCAAACAGGCCCGCGCGCAGGCGCTTTCTAAGGAAGAGCATCTTATTTTCATCTGCGGGCACTACGAGGGCGTCGACGAACGAATTCGTCAGGAGTTGGTCGACGAAGAAATTTCTATTGGCGATTACATTCTCACCAACGGGGTACTTCCCGCTGCAGTTGTGATCGATGCGGTGGTTCGTCTGCGTCCCGACGTGCTCGGCGGAGAGGGGGCTGCCGAGTCGGAATCGTTCAGCGAGCCTCTGCTGGAGGGGCCGCAATACACCCGCCCCGTTGAATTTCGCGGAATGAGCGTGCCCGAAGTGCTCCTTTCGGGCGATCATGGAGCCATTGCAAAATGGCGCCGCCAGCAGGCCGAAAAACGAACCTCCGAGCGCCGTCCCGACCTGCTTTCCGGCGGGGCGTTAGAAAATAGAGATGACGCTTGACCGAGTTGAACAATTAGGTACTATCCACTGCTCAATTTTGAGAGTCTGAAGAAAGAGAAGAATTATGAACGCAACCGTGGTTAAAATCAGCGATGAACAGTGCACCAAGGAAATCCCGACCTTTCGTATCGGTGACACCGTTTGTGTGCATGTGAAAATCAAAGAAGGCGCAAAAGAGCGTGTCCAGAATTATACCGGCGTGGTGATCGCCCGCAACGGTTCCGGTGTGGCTGAAACCATTACCGTTCGCCGCGTGGCATTTGGTGAAGGTGTTGAGCGTGTATTTCCGCTGCAGAGCCCGAATGTGGTTCAGATCGATGTGGTTCGCCTTGGTAAAGTTCGCCGTGCGAAACTTTATTACCTGCGCGACCTCACCGGTAAAAAAGCCCGCATCAAAGAGCGCCGCGTATAGGGCGTCATGGATATGCTCGCATTTGAAAAAGAGGCCTGGGAATCGGGCCTCTTTTTTATTGCCGGCGTGGATGAGGCAGGGCGGGGTCCGCTGGCCGGGCCGGTGGTTGCCGCCGCCGTCGCCTTCGATTGCGACTTCCTCGAAAACGGCGGAGCCGAAACCTTTGCCGGGCTCACAGACTCCAAAGCGCTGACCGAAAAAAAACGAGAATCCTTTTTTGAGCAGTTGATCGACTGCCCTTCCGCTCACACCGCCTTTGCGGTGATCGGGCCTGATGAGATCGACTCCATCAACATTCTGCAGGCGACCTGGAAGGCGATGTCCGCCGCGATTTCCGGCCTTGATCAACTCCCTGACCTCGCGCTGGTCGACGGAAACCCCGTGCGCGGTCTGCCGTGCAAATCGCAGAGTATTGTTAAGGGCGACGCGAAAAGCCTCTCGATTGCCGCCGCATCCGTGATCGCCAAAGTCACCCGCGACCGAATGATGCTCGAGCTTGATAAAAAATTCCCCGAGTACGGCTTTGCCCGCCACAAAGGCTACGGCACCAAGGCGCATGTCGCAGCCATTCACGAACACGGACCGCTCGACTGTCACCGTAAAACCTTTCGCCCGATCTCCGAGCTTAATCAGGGGGAACTCGATCTGTGAAATGGCTTTCCCGGTGGTTTAGAAAAGAGGCTCCGCATCTGAGGGCGGGACGCTGGGGCGAGAAGCGGGCGGAGAAGTTTCTCAAGAAGGATGGCTATCAGATTTTAGGCCGCCGGGTTCGGGCGGGGCGCCACGACGAAATCGATCTGATCGCCCGACAAGACGAGACGCTGGTTTTTGCGGAGGTGAAGACCCGGAAGAACGAAAATTTCGGCCGACCCGCGTCGTCGGTGAATCGCGAGAAGCGCCGCAAGCTGTCGCGCGCGGCGATTTCTTTTCTTAAAAAAAGAAAGCTGCGCCCTCCCTACATCCGGTTTGATGTGATTGAGGTGATCGGCGCGCCGGGCGGCGAGCCGCCCGAAATACGCCATATTGAAAATGCCTTCCAGCTCGAAGGCGGTTACCGCATCTGGTGGTAGGCAACTACGTTGCGTTTTAGCGCTTCGCGGCGCAAGGGCGACGCTTTTTCCAACCCATTGGAACTGACGCGTCAGGGCTTGCGATTTTTCCAAGCATCGGAAAAAACAGCGGGAAAAGTTCCAGCCATTGGAAAAATGGGGTAAAAAAGTTCCGAACATTGGAAGAACAGGGGGATTTTGTGAATTGGGGTGCGATTCGAATCTGGGCGGCGATCGTTCTTTTACTGGATGCGTCGTTCGGACTTTGGAACCATGAGCGGTTTAGGCAATCGATGCCGAAGCTCAATATTGTCCGGATTGCCCTGTTGGAGGCGTTTGCGGCTCTGATTCTGCTGATTGTTCACCAGCTGTTTTAATTGACAAGTAGGGGGCCTCTTTTTATGGTGCAACGCTTCTCTCGGAATGGGAGAGGTGTTTTTTAGTAAAAAGGGCTGCCCGATAGTGTAATGGTAGCACACAAGATTTTGATTCTTGGTGTCCAGGTTCGAGCCCTGGTCGGGCAAAATCCACTGTGGGATGAACCCTTTAGAGTACTATAAGGAAAAGAAGCTTTGAAAATTCTGGCAGGGACAGCACATCGGGATCTAGCCGAGCGCATCGCGAAAGCGGCGGGCACGGAGCTTTGCGGCGCAGAGATCAGTAAGTTTCCGGACGGCGAGATTTTCGTGAAAATCACGGAAAATGTTCGCGGCCGGGATCTGTATATTATCCAGCCGACCTCTTTTCCGCCGAATGATAATTTGATGGAGCTGCTGATTATGATCGATGCAGCGAAGCGCGCGTCGGCCCGGCGGATCACGGCTGTGATGCCGTACTACGGTTATGCGCGTCAGGATCGCAAAGATCAGCCGCGCGTTCCGATCACAGCGAAGCTGGTGGCAAATTTGCTGGTGGCGGCCGGGACGAATCGGTTGCTGACGATGGATTTGCACGCGCAGCAGATTCAGGGATTTTTTGATATCCCGGTGGATCACTTGTATGCGGCTCCGGTGATTGTGAAGTATTTGCGGGAAAAAACACCGGAGAATCTGGTGGTTGTGGCACCGGACACCGGCGGAATGAAGCAGGCGGCGGCCTATGCCGATATGCTGGGCGCGGGTGTTGCGGTGGTCGGTAAGGAACGCAAAAATGCCGAAAATGTTACGGCAACTCATTTGGTGGGTGATGTTCGGGGATGCAATGCGGTGCTGGTGGACGATATGACTTCCACGGCGGGGACACTGGTGGCCGCGGCGAATCTGTTGGTCGAAGCGGGCGCAGCGTCAATTCGCGCGGCGGTGAGCCACTCGCTGTTGAATAGCATGGGCGTGGAACGTTTGGAGAATTCGCCGATCGAGGAGTTGGTGGTTACGGACAGTGTGCCGCAGCGCTGTGATGTTGGGTCGAAGGTGACTGTGCTTTCGATTGCCGAGTTGCTGGCGGAAGCGCTTTGCCGCATTCATAGCGATAGCTCGGTGACATCGCTTTTTAAAATTACGTAGAGGAGACGAAAGAAAATGGACGCAAAACTGATAGTGACGAGCAGAGATTTGACGGGATCGCCGAACGCGCGCCGGATGCGCCGTGCAGGTTTTATTCCGGGTGTGATTTATAGTGACGGCGGAAAAGCCCGTGAAGTTTCTCTTCCGAAGCATGCGTTTGAGCAGATGCTCCATCACCATGCCGGGGAGCAGATGATGCTCACGATCGAGCTGGATGGCAAAGAGGTGTCTGTGCTTCTTAAAGAGGTTCAGCACGATGTGATGACCGGCGGTACGGAGCATGTCGACCTGCAGGAAGTGGCGATGAATAAGAAGCTTCGCGTTAGCATCGCTGTTGAGCTCGTTGGCGATGCTTCCGGGGTGAAAAATCAGGGCGGCGTGCTCGATCACTTGCTTCATCACGTTGAAATCGAATGTTTGCCGGGAGATATCCTCGAAAAAATCGAAGTGGATGTGAGTGACTTGAAGCTGGGAGATATGCTCACGGCTAAAGACATTCCACTCGATGCGTCTAAATATGAAATGGTGACGGCTGGCGATGTGGGCGTGGCCTCTGTGTCGGCTCCGCGTGTTGGTGAAGCGCTCGAAGAGGGCGCCGAGGAAGCTACTGCACCGGAAGTGATTAATGAGAAGAACGCAGAGGAGGCGGAGTAAATTCCGCATCTTCGAGGGGCGCTGGCGTGAAGTTTATTGTCGGGCTTGGAAATCCGGGGCGGGAGTATGAGACGACCCGCCACAACATCGGGTTTCTGGTGCTGGACGAGCTGGCGGCTCGACACGGGCTTTCTTTTCGCCGGAGTTTCCGGTTCCCTGCGCGAATAGCGAAGGGGAAAATCGGTTCAGACGCGGTGCTGCTGATTAAGCCGCAGACGTTTATGAACCGGAGCGGGCAGGCGGTGGGGCCGATCCTCCGGAAAAAAGGGGGGCGGACTTCCGATCTGCTGACGGTTTTTGACGATGTGGCGCTTGAGTGGGGTCAGTTGCGCGTTCGCGCGCAGGGATCGGCCGGCGGGCATAACGGGGTTCAGTCCCTGTTAAACACGCTGGGGGACGGCGCTTTCGGCAGGATTCGGGTTGGCATCGGGTCGAAACCTGATATGGTGTCGCTTTCAGATCATGTTCTTGGGTCGTTTTCCGACGAGGAGCGACAGACGTTGGGGGATGTGGTTAGGCTTGCGGCGGATGCCGTGGAGCGGGTCTGCGGCGATGGGGTCGAGCGGGCCATGAACAGTTTTAATAGAGGATCAGGAGAAGGAGAACGAAATTGAAAACACGCTATGAGGGATTGTTTATTTTCCCGGAAGTATTAGATGACCAGCAGTTGGATCAGGCCATTGAGGCCGTGAAGATGGAAGCTGAAAAGCTCGGGGGCTCAGTGGACAGCATCACGCGCCTCGGAAAACGGATGTTTGCGCGTCCAATGAAAAAGAAAAAAGCCGGTATTTACGTGATCATCGTTTTCCAGATCGACGGTTTGAAAATCGATGCGTTTAAGCGCCGCTTGAAGCTCGGTACAAATGTATTCCGCGCACAGTTTATGAAGAAGGAAGAGTCGGTCGTAGCGCTGGAGGCGTAAGATGTCGACGTTGAATCGAGTATTCCTGATGGGCAACCTGACCCGCGATCCGGAAGTGCGTTATACGCCTTCGGGGACTGCGGTAGGGGACCTTGGGATGGCCGTGAACGAAACCTATAAGAACAAGGCGGGCGAAACCGTCGAAAGCACTGTTTTTGTGGATGTGGAAGTTTGGGCCCGGCAGGCGGAGACGTGTGCCGAATACCTTCATAAGGGCTCTTCGATATTTGTAGAAGGCCGCTTGAAGCTCGATCAGTGGGAAAATCAGCAGGGCGAAAAACGCAGCAAATTGCGGGTGCGCGCCGACCGGGTTCAATTCCTCGGCTCACCGAAACGAATTGACGGGGCCGACGCATCGGGTGACGGCACGTCGCCGACGACCTCCGCAGATGCGCCCGTCGCCGACGATGACGACATCCCGTTT
>JAEIOF010000011.1 GCA_016342445.1 Verrucomicrobiota bacterium
CACCGACTCCGGTCTCGGGCCCAGCTCCTTCGGTTTGGGCTGGGATACTCTGTTTGATCCTTACCGCTGGTTGGTTCATTACAAGGGAAACATAAAGAGCAAGAAGGGCGGTCGATACCGTTTTTGGTCCGCGGCTGACGATATTCTCTTCGTGCGCGTGAATGGCGAGCTGGTTTTGAACGGTACCTGGGGAGAATTCCAGCGCGATGTCTACGACTGGGATCCGCAGAGCGAAGAGCATCTTAAATATCCGATGAGCCATATTGAGGCTTCCGTCGGGAATTGGTTTGAGCTGCAGCCTGACGAGGTTATTGAAATGGAACTCCTGTTCGGAGAGGTGGTCGGCGGACAGACGGCTTGTATGTTGCTGATCGAAGATAAAGAAGAATCTCCGTATTATTCCAGACGGGAGGACGGTATGCCGATTCTGCCGATTTTCAGAACAGCCGAAATGTCTGAGAGAATCAAAACCGAAATTATGTATAAGATTCCGGTGGATGAGGCAGACCTTGAGGGGGGAGAAATTTTTAATGTTCATTAAGCTCCAGGCTGACCGGCTGCGGACGGTTTTTCAAATCCTCCTGACGGGCCTTCTTCTCGCTCTGACAGATTCTGTCGCGCTGGCAGAAATGCGAATCTGGCATACTCAGGATGGGGACCGTTTCGAAGCGGAGTTCTTGCGGGAAAAACCGGGCAAAGTGTTCCTGCGCGGAACCGACAGCCAGAATTTTACTGTCGCGTTGACCAATCTGGTTGCCAACGATATCAAATATATCCGTAGCCGGATTCTTCCGGAGGTTCAGATAGATTTTTCAAAATCAATTGAGGAGCTTGAGCGTAGCGACTATGCCCGCCAGACCGACCACGCCATGGAGGTCACCGGAACCGTTACGGTGCGGCGCACCAGCCGGTCCCCATTTGATGGACAGTTTTCCGGAGAGGTCTACCTGATCGCCAAAGAGGCGGCGACCGATGACTACAGGTTGTTTGATAAGCGGGGCTTTGCGGTTCGTTTTCCCGATGGGTCGCGTGAGTTTGAATTTGAAACGAAAGCCGTTGTGATTAATTACGAGGAGTATACAACGGAGATGAGAGGTGCCTTTTATGAGGGGTATGTGGTGATCCTGTTCGACCTTCAGGGAAATCCAATGGCCTTTGACAGCAATTTGTCGTGGATGGATGAATCTCGGATTGATGCGCTGCGCAAACTGCCGGTGCCTAGTTTCTTTGATCAGACGTGCAAAAAGCGCTCCGTTCCACGCCCAAAATCCGGTTATAAGGGGTTCGAATTTTCGTATTGATGTGAATGGTTTTATAGAGGTTTCAGTTTGGTAATTTATTGGTAGAAAGACTCATGGTTCGATTCTTGATACATTGTTTATTGGTGCTGTTTTGTGGCGGCCTCAGTGCGTTTGCACAATTCGGGGACGTTTCGGAAATGGCATTTTCGGAGCTGATTGCAGGCGCAGAGGTTGCGATCAAGAATCAGCAGCCCGCTGTTGCAGCCCCTTTGCTCAAGGAGATCATTGCCCGTGCGGAACTGGTGGATGATGAACAGGCCAGAGAGAGCGTTCAGATGGCGCGTTTGCGACTCGGGATGGCATTGGCGGATCTGCAGAAAACAGAAGAGGCCCGGCGGTATATTGAGGAGTATCTTAAAGGGACGCCCTGCGAAAAGGCAGATGTAGCCACGCAGGTGCTTTGCCGGCTTTCGGTAGCAGAGGGCGACTGGCAGACCCTGTACGAAACGGCCAGCCGGATTATCGATGACAAACAGATTGCCTTGCGGCACAAGTCGTCTGCCCGGGCCTATCTGGTTCAGGCGCTTTTTGAACTGGGAAAATACGATCAGGCTCTTGAGATGCTTCCGGAGGTTATGGCCGAAGCCGACGATGAACAGACGGTACAGCTTCTGAAAATCATGCAGCTGCGCGCCCTGTTGGAAACAGGCAAAGTGGCCGGGGGAATTGAACTGCTTTCAGCGCTGTTCCGCGGCGATACCCGCTATGACACGATGCTGAACCTGACGCTCCTGCGCATGGGCGACAAAATGTTTGATTCGCAGCGCTATAATCAGGCACGCATTCTATACGGAAAAATCACACCCCGGCCGGAGCTGATTGCCTGGCTGGCGCAGGAAGTTGAATTACTGAAACAGAAGAACGCGGGGCGCAAAGAGTGGCGTAAAGAGGATTCGGCCCGTAAAGAGACGTTCGAGAATAATATTTTGCTGCTGAATGACATTCCGGATTACAGCGTGTATGTAACCTATCGCGTCGCCCAGATTTTTGCAGAGCAGACCCGTTACTGGGAAGCCTCCGCGCTGTTTGACCGTCTGTACAAACAGACCCCCGCTTCGGATGAAGGGAAGGGGGCCTTCCTTCAGCGTGTGATGCTGCTGTTTGAGCTCGATCAGGATGAAGAGGCGATTGCGGTCGCAGAAGAATATATTCAGAGCAATACATCAGGGCTCTATCCCCGATTGGTTTGCATTCAACTGATGCAGCACTATCTGGCCGTCAAACAGTATGATGATGCATTGGCATTGGTGGCAACTATGGATCGCTGGACCCGTCCGGCCAATGATGCAGAACTCGATCAGGAAACGACGCTTCGTTATATGGTTGGCTTCACCCACTTTCAGGCCGGCGATTATGACGAAGCGTATGCCGCATTCGACCGGGTGGCCCGCCTGAATCCGAATTCCCAGGCCGGAATGGACACCGGATACTGGAAGGCGATGTGCCGCCTGTTGCAGATGAAATACAAAGAGGCCTATGAGGCGTTTGTCAGCTATCGACAGACGTGGCCGCGCGCCACATTCGCCCCGGCGGCACTGTTCCGTGCCGGCGTTTGCCGCTTTGGGCTGGAGGACTATGCCGGAGCCAAAAAGGCCTTCCAGGAATTTGTCGACTCGTATTCGCGGGATACGCTGATGCCGGAGGTGTTGTCGATGCTTGCCGACCTGCAGGCCGCCGACGGACAAATTGATGAGGCGCTGGCCGGTTATCGCCGGGCCATTGAACTGGTGAAGGTTAATTATGAGCGGCAACGCGACCCGGTGCTGAAAAAACAGATTGTTGTTCCGGCAACTTATGCGGTCGTGCAGGCCGCGCAGACACTGGAAGCAGATGCCGAGGCGTATCGCGAGGAGAAAGAATACCAAGTCGCAACGGAAAAACTGCAAGAGATCATTACATTGGTTGAAGACTATCTGGATGCGTTCGGACAGGACTCAGATTTTGCGCCGGGCGTCTTCTGGACCGGTCGGGCTCAAATTCAACTGGGACAGGTCGAAGAGGCGGTCTCCTCCTATCTGGACGCCGTCCTCCGGTTCGGAAAAGAGCCCGCCGCCGAAGGCGTTGCGGATATTCTTTTCGATCTGGCCGGCATTATTGAGCGCAAGCTGACACCGGAGCAGCGCGAGCAGACCATTGAAAAAATCCGTGCGGCGCGCGAACGAGCGGCGACCCGGGCGTTGCAGATCCGGCTGGATGTGCTGCTCGCTGAACTGGATGACACCACCGACGAATTGGGCCGGACCCTGTTGGCCGGCGAAAAAGATCTGAGCGTTGTTCCACCCGCCGGACTCTCACTGATGTGTGCGGCGCTTCTCGAAACCGGCGATGTTTCCCGTTCGCAGGAATTTTACGATCATTTTACGGCCAATCATGAAGGCTCGGTCTTTATGAAAAATGCCTACCGTCTCCGTAGTGAAGAGCTGTATCAGCAGGGGGACCTAGATCAGGCACTGAAGCTGGCCGAAGAGACTCTCGCGCAATATGGCGGGTCGCCGGGAACCGGATGGGCGCAGGTCATGAAAGGGCGGGTGCAGACCGATCAGAAGAAATATGAAGAGGCGGTTAAAACGTTCAAGGCGGTATTCAGCGTGGGCGCATGGCGCAAAGAGGCCGTCGCGGAGGCAACCTATCGGCTGGCCGACGCCTATGTTCTGCAAGGGGATTATCGTAAAGCGTTCGCTTTCTTCCAGCGCACCTATCTGATTTATAAAGCCTCCAATGATGGCCTGTGGGCCGCAGAGAGCTATTTGCGAAGCGCGGAGTGCCTGAGAAAGCTTGGGCAGGAACCGGCCGCGCGCAACACCTACCGGGCGATGCTGCTGGATGATTACGTCAAAGAGCATCCTCGTGCTGTTGTGGCCAGAGAGGCGCTGGGCTCGCAAGAGGTTGCTGAGCTGATGAGCGCCGGAACCAACGCCATGGAATCTGTAGAAGCGGAGGTGGATCTCTAATGAGAAAAATGGGTGTCATTTTTATGCTGCTTCTGCTTTGTGCGGTCGTTGTTTCTGCGGGCGAGCTGAAGGTTAAAATGCAGCTGGCGAGTGGAAAAAACTACACAGGGACACTTCTGGAGCGCTCCGGGGATAATCTTTCGTTTAAGCCGTCCGGGGCTGCGGATGCGGTTGCTGTTCCTGTGGCCTCTGTTGAGCTACTGGAGTTTAAATTGAATGAGTTGGGGCTGGATGAAACGGATCTTCTGTTCCGGAGTGGTGATTATGAGCAGCTCAGTTCGTTGCTGAATGAAAAGATGCCAGCTGTTCTTCCCTATGCTGACATTCCCTCCAATTTGGAATCCAAGGTTTCGCAGTGGCTTACGGCCTCCTATTGGTCAGGGGACTATGGGCAGGTTCTCAGCGTGGCTGGAACGGCGGCAAAAATCCGGTCTGCAGCGCTGGCCAAACAGGCCTTGTTTTACAGCATGCTTACTTTTCTGGAGCAGGGTGGCGCCGCACGGGTGGAGCCATTTTTGGACACGGCAAAGGGAAAAGGAATTTTCCCGGAAGGCTCTGCGCCGAGGATGTATGTTCAGGCCCGGATTCTCCTGCTGGATGGACAGTACGTTCCAGCGATGCGTATTGCCGCCAATCTGGTCGCTGAGCATGGTCGCGATGCCGACTGGGCTCCGCAGGCGGAGTTGCTCTGCGCTGAGCTCTATTTTAAAACCGGTCGTCCAGAGTCCGCACAAGTGGTTCTGGAAAGTATACACGAGTGCTATACAAGTCCGATGATTACAAAAAAAGCGGCGGCGATTGCCGCGCAAAACAACGGAGAGACAAAATGAAAAAACGAATCCTCTTTATCCTGTTTGCACTGACTGCGCTGGGTGTCTACGCGCAGGAAGCGGCCGAAGCCGTAGCTGAAGGGCCTGAAAAAATCACCTTCCTTAACCTGATTCTGCAGGGTGGCTGGGCGATGATTCCGCTGGGGCTGCTTTCGATGGCGATGATCTACTTTATCGTGCAGAACTTTATCTCCCTGCGTGAGAAAACCCTGCTGCACAAAGAGATGATGCCGGAGTTTCTCGACATGATGGTTGACGGCAAGGTGCTGCCCGCGCTCGAACACTGCCGCGAAAACCCCGCCATGTTCACACTGGTTTATGGCGCCGGGCTGGAGCGTTGCATGGACGACGATGTTGATTATAACAAAGTCAAAGAGTCGGTCGAAGAGGCCTCGGTCGAACAGATGACCCAGCTTATGAAGCCGATCGACTACCTCTCCATCATCGGAGCGATCGCCCCGATGCTCGGACTGCTCGGAACCGTGTCGGGTATGATCAAAGCCTTCCATACCATGGGTTCGCAGGGAATGGGTAAACCTGAACTGCTGGCTGGCAATATCGGGGAGGCGCTGATTACCACCGCCACCGGCCTGGTGATTGCTATTCCGGCCATGCTCTTCTACTTCTTCTTCAAAAAAGGATTTAACAAAACCCTGGCCACCCTCGGTCGCAACCTCGGCTTCCTCTTTGATGCGCTCGAAAAACGCAAAATGCCGCTGGCCTTCCGCGACTTGAGCAGTGAAAAACAAAACGCCTAATCGGAATCCTGTATGAAAGTTAATCTGGTAGACGATTTCGAAGTTGACATCGACATGTCGCCGATGATCGACATGGTTTTCCTGCTGCTGATCTTTTTCATCGTGGCCGCGGCCATGGTGGAAGTCAAAGTGCCGCTGACTTTACCGGCGGCTTCGGCGGCCAAGACGCCCGAGGATGTGGCCGACCGGTTGGCCGTGTCGATTGATGCCGGCGGGCAGTTTTATATTGGCCAGGCGCCCATCAGCGAGGAGCAGCTTCGTGCACGGCTCATCGAAGAGGTGAAGGTGAATCCCAACCTGCGGGTATTTATTCGTTCCGATGAAATGGTGCCTTACCGGCTGAATAAAAAACTGATGAGAATCTGCGGAGATGCCGGAGCCATCAATCTGATTTACGCAGCATTCGAAGAGTAACGATTATGGATCTAACTAAAACAGTACCTGAAGAAAAGGTGGAGTTGCAGATTGCGCCGCTCATCGACGTGGTGTTTCTGTTGCTCATCTACTTTATGGTCACTACAGCCCTGATCAAAAAAGAAGCCGACATCTCTTTTATGCTTCCGGCCTCGGTAGACCAAGTTGAGCCGATCGATCTGCCGATTGAGGTGACCATCGAAATTGCTCCTGACGGCGACGTAATGGTCGAAGGAGTTCTTTTTCCCGCATCAGACAGCGAACTGCTGACTCTGGCAACGCGTCTGACTGAATTTCGGCAGGCTGCCGAATCAGCGGGTAGCGAGCTGGTGGTAAACATCCTGCCTGAAAACGAAGTGATGCATGGGCGCATTATTGATGTGATGAACGCCTGTGCGATTGCCAATGTGAAAAACACCTCTTTTACGATGGAAATGTGATCCCCCCTTTAGATTAACCATGAAAACCATGCTGAAAAAAAGAAAGCAGACTGCGGTGAAGGGGCGCTCTCCAGCGCTGATTGTAACCATTGTTGTTCATGTCGTGTTTTTCCTGATCGCCGGAGCCTATGTGGCGATGGAAGTGATCGAACGCCAGGACGCGAAGTTTGAGGCCAAGCAGATCGCCCGCCCGAAAATGCAGCTCAAAAAACTGCGGGTGCCGGTCAAATTCCGGAAAAAAGTACAGCAGTCGGCTCCGACGCTCAGTGCGCGAATGACGGCTAATCCGGTGAGTGTTCAATCGGTCGACTTTAAAATGCCGGATACTGCGGGTCTGGGCGGCGGCTCCGCCGGCCTGGGTGGCAGTTCTGCTTCGTTCGGCGGCAGTCTCGGTTTTGCTTCTACGCAGATCAATCTGTTCGGGCTGAAGAGCAGCGGAGAGAAGGTGGTCTTTCTGCTGGATGCCGGCGGCGGAATGATGGGTGATGAAATCGGCGGAATCCCCGCCTATAGCATCATTAAAAAAGAGCTTCTCTCGATGATTGATCTGATGCCGCCGACGGCTCTGTTTAACGTGTTGGTGTTCGACCATCAGGAATGCCGTGCGCTGTCGTCGGAGATGCTGCCGGCAACCGACGATAACCTGCAGCGATTTAAGCAGTGGGTCACACCCCTGAATGCACAGAGTCAGAAGTACGGTCTGGAAACGCTAGAGTTTCCCGGAACACCCATCACGTTTGAGCCGATGCCAATGGTTTTTAATGGACTGAATAATTGGCTGGCCGGTCTTGGCTATGGGGCCCGCAAAGGAGTCGATGTGGTCTATTGGCTGGGTAATAACGCCAACATGGATACCATTTACGACAAATACTATAAGGCGTGTAAAAAGGGTGAGCCACTGCCGAAGGATCATGTGAGCGGATGGCCGGCGGAGTTTTGGAAGCACACCGTGGATTACGACGAATGCGGCGGAGAAGAAGAATGGAAGAAGACGGTCGCTAAAGCGTATGAAATGCACGAGGAGGAAAACCAAAAGCGTCTGGCACGCGGGGAGCCGATTCGGGTGAAATCCATCATGATGGGGATGGATCACTGGGTGGTTAAAATTTATTTTCCCGATGAACCCCGGCCGGTACAGTCGAATCCACGCGAGGGCAATGAGCACCTGTACGCCCCGGACGATCTGTCCGACTATGTCGAATCGGTCAGCCGGAAATACAGCCAAGCCAGTCCCGTGGCCTCCATTGGTCTCAAGAAAAAAGAACTCGTTTTCAACGTAATCCATTTTGTGCCGACTCTTCAGGTGAAGGATGAAAATATCCGGCTACCTGTCCTTGCCGACTTGGCTGAGGAGCTGGATGGTGCCTATGTGAAGATTGGCGGGGCCGACGCCATTAAATAAACGGAGCACACGCTCTCTTTCCAACCCGCCTTGTCCCGGAGCCAAGCTAAAAATGGTCTTAGACCGCTCTGGTTTCGGCATCCCCCAAACGTTGGATACTGCTTTTTGGCCGATCAGGTAAAGTATATCTAAATGATTTTAGAGGGATGCGAGGAGTTGAGAGAGAAATGAGAAAAACGAATATCAGCAAGTTGGTTTTATGGATTTCCCTGAGTTTTCTTTTGGTCGCGGGTGTTTCCTTTTCGGAGGATGATTCGGCGAGTGCGGACCGCAATATGGAATGGTGGCAGAACGATAAATTCGGGCTGTTTATTCACTGGGGACCGTCCAGTGTCGCCGGGGTGGAAATCAGCTGGGCGCGGGTGAGCCATCCGTTTGATCATCTCGGAAATCTCAACGTAGTGCCCGATGAGGTTTATGACGCCCTGTATAAGCAATTTAATCCGGTGGATTTCGATGCCGACGAAATTGTGCGTACGGCCAAAGAGGCCGGTATGAAATATCTGGTCTTTACCACCAAGCATCATGACGGATTTGCCAACTGGCCGACCCAACTGTCCGACTACAACATCATGAACACCCCGTATCAGCGCGACATCTGCCAGGAGTTTGCTGATGCCTGCCGCAAGCATGGGTTGAAGCTGGGATGGTATTATTCCACCCGCGACTGGTATCACCCCGACTATCTCGTAGGGGACAACAGCAAATACAACGACTTCTATCATGGGCAGATTCGCGAGCTGCTGACGAACTACGGCGAGATATCAGTCCTCTGGTTCGACCATGTGGCCGGCGGATGGGATGACTACCGCTTCCAGGAGCTGTTCGACATGATCTACGAACTGCAGCCCGGCATTATTGTCAATGACCGCGCAGCTCGATTCATTGGACTCACCGATGCCGGAGAACCCGGCCCCGGACTGGTCGAACTGACGCAGGGCGATTTCAAGACCCCGGAAGGCAAAGTGGGTGTTTTTCATAAAGAGTTCCCGTGGGAAACTTGCATGCCGATGTCAAAAGGACCGGATGGTCACGGGGGTTGGTCCAGCCGCCCGGAAGCGATCACCGCCAGTTTTGAAAAGTGTGCAGAAATGCTGGCAGCCTGTGTAACCGGTTGCGGAAACATGCTGTTGAACGTGGGGCCATTGGGCGACGGAACACTGCGCCCGTCGGAGCTGGAAAACTTGAAGAAATTCAAACCCTGGATCGAGACCTACGGGGAAAGCATTTATGGAACCGAAGGCGGCCCGTACATCAGCGGTCAGTGGGGCGGCTCCTGTACGAAGGACAACACACTGTATCTCCACATCTTCGATTGGGGAAACGGAACACTGAGCCTTCCGGTGTTGCCGCGTACCGTTTTGCAAAGTGAAGAACTCGGCGGTGAAACGGTTGTCGTTTCACAGACCGATGACGCACTCTCTCTTCGTATCGAAGGTGGGAAAAAGCGTGCTCTTCACAGTGTGGTGAAACTCCAACTGGCGCCCGGGCCGGATGTTGCCCTGATTCCCGTGGACGGGCGTATTCTCAACAAACAGCACAAGACACTCGTGAACCCGATGGCCACCACTTCGAAATAAGAAGTCTGCCGTCCTTGGCGCTCGCCGTTTGATCCGTTATAGGAAGGTATGCAAAAGAGAGTTCTATGCTGCATACTGGCGCTGTTATCTGTCGGTTTGCTGTCCGGGTGTTCGAGCCGGGCTGACGCATCTATTTCCCCCAGAGTCGGGCACCGTTTTTTTGCCGCTCTTCAACAGGCCGGCTGGCGGGTCGAAGATGCTGACGGCCAGCCCATTCCCTCCAACCGGATCTCTGTAACGCGGACATGGGACGGAAACCGCTGCGTGAGTACGCTTAAGAATATTTCCACTGAAACGCTGCGCCCGCTCAACATCATCCTTTTCAACCTCAAGCAACACGGTCTCTCGCCCGATTCACCCATTTATGGCGAAGGCTTCCAAATGCTCTATCAAAGCGGCGGCACGCTGGCGAAGCGCGAGGATATCGGCGGATACCGCGACGCGGATCACTATAAAATCCCGGACCTGCACAACCTTCCAACGGTCTACGGTGTGTTGACCATCGGTTTGGCAGAGAACGAAAACCTGCTGCTTGGGTTCACCTCCTGTGAGCGGTTTATCGGGCGGATCAGTTTTGATGAGCAGCAACTGCTGGTCTCTGTTGATGCCGAAGGCATTGCCCTGAAACCCGGAGAAAGCTGGGCGCTACCGGAATTCGTTGTGCTGAACGGCGAACGGCAGGGCGACCTGTTCAGCCGGTTGGCGGAGCTCATTAATGAAAATCATCCGCCGCGGATCATCCGGCCCATGGCAACCGGCTGGTGCTCATGGTACTGCTATCGCATGGACGTCACCGATCAGATCATCCGGGACAATCTGGATCTGTTTAAAGAGAAGTTGCCCGAACTGGAATATATCCAGCTCGACGACGGCTTTCAGCCTTTCATGGGCGATTGGCTCGATCCAAACCCTGGCTACGGCGATATCCGGCAGACGATTCGCGACATCCGTGAAAGAGGGTTTGAGCCCGCCATCTGGGTTGCACCCTTCATTGCGCAGAAAGGTTCCCGGGTTCTTCGCGAGCATCCCGAATGGTTTATTCAAAACGATGAGAGAACTCCGCTGGACTCCAGCACGGTCAGTTTTGGCGGCTGGCGGAACGGGCCGTGGGTTGCACTGGATGGAACTCATCCGGACGTGCAGAAACATTTTGAACATATTTTCCGCACCATGCGCGAAGAGTGGGGCGTCAACTATTTCAAACTCGACGCCAACTATTGGGGCGCCTTGCAGGGCGGACACCATTATGCGCAGAACGCCACCCGCATCGAAGCCTATCGACAGGGCATGGAGGCCGTCCTGCGCGGCTGCGATGACCAGAGTGTAATCCTCGGCTGCAACGCCCCGATCTGGCCGTCATTCGGTCTGGTCACCGCCATGCGCACCAGCGGCGATGTTCGCCGGGAGTGGCGGCCCTTCAAACTGCTGGCTCGCCAGAATTTGAGCCGCTGCTGGCAAAACGGAAAATTGTGGGATTCCGATCCGGACTGCATTGTACTGACGACCCATAGCCCGTGGGGAGTGGACGTTAACTTAACAGAAAACGAGTGGATGTTTCATGCCACCTCCATCCATGCCGTCGGCGGATTCATCCTGAGCGGCGACCGCGCCGAAGACCTGTACGACAGAGAACTCGCTATTCTGAAAAAACTGCTCAACCCGACCGGGCAGGGCGCCCGCTTTTCCAGCGCAAAACTCGAAACCGGAATCACCGATCTGGGCGACACGCAATACTACTACTTTTTCAACTGGAGCGATGCAGATGCAAAAGACCTTTCTGTCCAGCTGACGGCGCGTGCCCAACTGACCGACTTCTGGACCGATGAAGACCTCGGCGTCCACGATGGGCTTTACACCGTCAAACAGCTCGCCCTGCGTTCCGCCAAACTGATCCGCGCTCTGCCTGCCAAATAGGCCGCCTCTTCAATGTTCCAAGGGTGTGGAGTCAAGTTACAAGTGCACCACCTTAGGCCGCCATCACTTCCTCCGGTGTTTGAAATCCTAGAGTCTTTCGTGGCCTGCTGTTAAGCAGGGCCCTGCGGGAGCGGGTGGTGAAAATCTCCCAACCCTTGGAAACATTTATTCCAACCCTCGGAAAATCTGCGTTAATCTGTGTCCATCTGTGGATAACCTTTGATCCGCACCGCCTCTGACTTTCCTCGGTTCCCCTCCAGCGATAGCGGGTGGTGAAAATCTCTTCCGTCTTTTAATTAAGAGAGCGGATGTCCTCGGCATCCTGCATAAGAGGGATAGTCGCCTCTGGTTGCCGATGATAGCTTATTCTCGATGGACAGAGTGGGCATAGAGAGCAGGCACCTGAAGCGGGTGCTGATGCTGGAGGCGGGATCGATCCGATCGGCGGCGTTTTGCGCCGGATCGGGCGATGAACCGCTTGTGGACACGTCTGTTCCGGATGCAGCATCCGTTACGATTAATGGTGTTGAATACGTGCTCGGTGACGGTTTCAAAGTTTGCTCCGCTGAAACAGTGGATACGATCAGCGGGCAGAAGCTGATTGTGACCTGTGGCGACCAGCCGATTCTGCCCGGTGTGACTGTGCAGTTGATTTTTGAGGTGTTTGAAAACGCTCCGGTACTGACCCGGCAGATTAAGGTCGTAAACAGCGGAACGCTGACGGTTTGCATCAACGGAATGCAGGTGGAGCGCATTAAGCCGCTGGCCGGGAAAAGCCATAAGCTGCTTCTCGAAGATGATTATGTCCGCGATGCGATGACGGTGGACGGGAAGCGCGTTTACAGTCCGTGGATTGAAAAGCATCGTCAATATATCGACGCCTTTCTGAATCCCGCCGAAGAAGAGTTTTGTTTTGCCTATCCGGTGAATATGGGTTGGACGCTTGAGCCCGGTGCGAGTTTTGAGTCGTTTAAGGTGTACGAGTTTGTTGTGCCGAATACAGAAGAGGCCGGCTTAGCTGTTCGAAAGGCGACCCGTACTCTTTTCCCGTGGACGCGCGAACAGGCTCTCGGATGCAGCCTAGCTCCCGCGGCCAATGTGGAGGAGTATTACGCAGGCATCGACCGGATTGCCGAGGCGGGCTTCGAATATGTTCATTTGAACCATGGGTGGATCAAGGGCGTGATGACCTCGCCCCTGTTCACCAACTACTGCGACTATGAGCTGCGGCCCGAGCTATTTCCCGCCGGATGGGTGGATGTCAAAAAGCTCACTGACTACGCGCACGCCAAAGGATTGCAGATTTCATTCTATTCCATCTATGTGAACACCTGGATGGAAGAGGGAGCCAAGACCCCGAAAGCCTATACGGAGCATGACTGGGAGCTGATTTGGGCGGACGATGACGACAGCAGCCGCTGGGGCACTACGCTCGACCCGGCCACCGGATGGGGCGAGGCAGTGAACCGGAAGCTCGCGGAAGCGATTGAAAAGGGCGGCTTTGACGCCTGGCATCTGGATGGCCCCTATTACGGCGACATCTCTGTAGCGGAAAATCGCCCCGTGAAACCGGGCGGCCCGAATCAGGTGCGTGCATGGGAATCTCAAAAGGCTTTTTACCATCAGATGAGACTGGCAGGAATCCACGGCGAGGCCGCGCAGGGTTTTCAGGCCTTTGCGCATGGAATGAGTCGCATTACAACGACGGGCTACGAAGAGGGCGATTTTGGCGATAAATCGATTCGGGCACAGATTCTGGCGAACCGCAAAGCCGCTTATGATTTTACGAAACTGTACCGCCCCGAGCAGGCCACAACCGTTTTGCCGGTTGTCGCGTGGAGCCCCGACGAGGATGCGGCGGATCTGCTGGTTCCGATGGAAGAGCATGCGGATGAGTACAATGCCTATCTTGCCAATGTGTACGGATATGGATTTGAGGGAAAACCGTTTTGCAAGGTGCCGTTTGAAGGGCCGAAGAGCCGGGCGGCTTTGCAGCGCTGGTTGAGCTTCTGGAAAGAGCACCGCGCATATTTTAAGGACGGGTATTTACTCCACCTGCGGGAGCCGGACGGTGAGAACATTGATGCCGTGATGCATCTGCTGGATGACGATCAGGGGAAAAGAATTTTGGTTGTGGCTTATAACCCCGCAACGACAGAGCAGACTTGTGAACTCAACTTAAGGATTGATGGCGGCAGTTGGAACTGTAAAGTCGAGTCCGGCGAGACCGGAACGGGTTCGGGGGGGACTCTTTCGGTCACCGTTCCACCGCTGAATGCCACTTGGATTGAATTGTTTGAAATGAAGGAGCATGAACATGGCTGATATGACGTTTGGTAACCTCCACCTGATCGACTGGGTCGTTGTGGCTATCTATTTTATTGTTTGTATTGTCGTGGGGCTTTTGTTTGTGAAAAAAGCCAGCGGAAGTACCGATGATTACTTTTTGGCGGGTCGCAAGCTTCCCTGGTGGATCGCAGGAACGTCCATTGTAGCCACGATGTTTGCGGCGGATACGCCTCTGTTTCACACAGGAAATGTACGGCAGTTCGGACTGGATGCCGGCTGGCTTTTCTTTATTCCCGGTTTTGGTGTGGTGATGGCCGCCGTGCTGTTTGCCCGGCTTTGGCGTAGGGCGCGGGTCACGACCGAGGTTGAACTCTTTGAGATGCGCTATACGGGGCGGGCCGCAAAAATTTTCCGTGGTTTCAATGCGGTCTACGGCGGCGTGTTCAAAGCGGCCATTACGCTGGGTTGGGTTACTCTCGCCATGGGCGTCATCCTCGAATCGCTATTCGGGATTGATCGCTACATCGGCACCATGATTTTCATGGGCATTGTTCTGGTTTATTCCATCAGTTCCGGCCTATGGGGGGTGGTTGCCACAGACTTTATTCAGTACATCGTCGCCACCTTCGGCACCATCTACCTCGCCTTTGCTGCGGTCAAGGAGTGCGGCGGTTTGGTCGCTATGCGCGATCAGCTGATGGCGGTTCCCGGTTGGAGCGGAAGCGCCATGCGCGTTATCCCCGATCCATCGGCCTGGAATCCGAATTTCAGCTGGATGCTGATCTTTGGCTGGCTGCTGATCTACAGTATCGAGCTCTCAACCTCCGGCGGCTTTATGGGCCAGCGTATTTATGCGTCGAAGGATGAGAAAAATGCGTCCCATTCTCTGCTTTGGTTCGGCTTCTGCTACTACGTATTGAACGGCTGGCCGTGGATCGTGACGGGTCTGGCATCCATTATTATTCTCGGTGCAACCAATGAGGCCGCCGGGCTGGCCAATTATGACGGAACCTATCCGGCCATGATTGTTAAGTTGATGCCGGTCGGTATGCTGGGCATTATGGGTGCCGCAATGATCGCCGCATTCATGTCCACGATCTCTACCATTCTGAACTGGGGCTCTTCACTGATGGTGAATGACTTGTATCGACGGTTCCTTGTGACGGGTAAAAGTCAGCACCATTACGTCTGGGCTTCGCGGGCCTTCTCGCTGGGACTGGCTGTGTTCGGCGTGTGGTTCGCCTTCCAGTTCGACAGCATCACGCAAATTCTTCTTAGAATGCCGCTCTACCTGATCGGGGGAGTGCTGGTCTTTGTCTTCCGCTGGCTCTGGTCGCGGACCAATATCTGGTCGGAAATCGCGGCTATGGTCGGTTCGATTGTCGTCGCGCTGTTTATTGATTTCATCATGGTGCCCAAGCTTCATATCTGGGAGCCGAACGAAGCCATTCCGGATCATAACTGGTTCGTCTATTTCGGACACAAGATGGTGCTGGTTCTCGTTGCCACCACCGTGATCTGGGTGATCACCACGTTGCTGACCAAGCCGGTGGATGACGAAACGCTTAAGAAATTTTACAAGCACACGATTCCGCCGGGACCGGGCTGGAAGCGCATCCGCAAGCTCTGCGAAGAGGAATCCGGAACTCCGTCACCTTCACCGCTCAGCAAAATTCTGCTGGCCTGGGTCGCGGGGATTGTCGGCCTGTTCGTGCTGCTGTTTGCGATCGGTTACATGGTCGCGTGCCAATGGGTGATGAGCGGAGTGCTGCTGGTCGTGTCCGCAGTCGGGTTTATCGCCTACTTCAAGCTGTATGGAAGTTTGACTCATTACGACAATCTGGAGCAGCAGGACTACGATGAGAGTGATTGATTTTAAACCCTCCGGCCAGAAACCGGGGGAATAGAAAATAATATAGTTAATAGAGACAGGAATGACTTATGAATATTGAACAAACAGACAAACAAGTGGTTGTTAAAGGGGATTGTTACACCCTGACCTACGATGCAGAGCGTCCTCTGCATGTGAAGATCATGTACTCGAACGGAGTCGGCGCCGAATTTTTCGTGGCGTCCGGCTGTGACCGTGATGACGGAATCGACGAGCTGATCGAGCTCGGCGCTCCGGTTATTAACGAATCCGGCGACAGCGCGGTGATGCAGTTCACGGGGAAGACCACTCTGTGGGACAAGGTGGAATACACCTTCGAACTCAGAGCTGAACAGATTGTCTATGGTTACAAAGTCTACGGGCAGGGCAACCTCGAAAACGTCCGCTACTTTGAGGGCTTCATCAAGGACGATCCCGCCCGCGAAAAATATTTCTACCCCTACTTCTGCGGGCCGGGCAGGCATCTGGCCTACCATCGCCCCGTCAAGGAGTTCATGGCATCATCGACCCCCGATTTTGATGTGCTTTATACCTTCTGCGTCACCTCCGCAGACAAGCGCGTGTTCGGTTTCTACGAGGATGCCAGCATCCGCGTGAACGGCGATCGCCACTACTTCGGCGGTGACTGGCTGGCCACCCCGGCTCCGTTCCTGTTCATGATGGGCAATAAAGAGCAGAAGAGCTGGGTCACGCTGGGTCTGGCCGTGAAAACCGGCGAAGCTGGTTTCATGGGCTATCACTATCGCGGCGGCGAAGGCTTTGGTCTGGAGCTTGAGTACGATGGCTACACGGAAGTCAACGGCGAGTGGGAAAGCCCTAAGGTTTTGATGATTGAGTCCGGCGAAGATGTATACGACGCGCTGGATAAGCACACCGCCTATCTGGCTGAAAATGGTTGCATGGCCAAGAAAGAGCGCAAGGAAACACCGACCTGGTGGAAGAAACCGATCTTCGGCGGCTGGGGCGAGCAGGTGTATCATTCCAACCGTTGGGACAACTACCTGGGCGGAGATCATGATGACTGGGCCAAGGACAACGTCGACAAGTTCTGCACGCAGGCCGCCTACGAAGAAATGCTTTCGACCCTCGAGTCCAAAGGCATTGATCCGACCATCCTGATCATTGACAACCGCTGGTTCCTCAACGAGTCGCACCTCGAAGTCGACACCGACCTGTGGCCGGACCTCAAGGGGTTCATCGCCGATCAGCACACGAAGAACCGCAAGGTCATTCTCTGGGTTTCCCCGTGGAGCTACTGCAAATCCGCCAAAGGCGCCGCGCTGCCGGTTGAAGAGCAGATGATGGTTCATGAGGAGGAACTCTATTCGCTGGAGCTGGATACGGATGTCTTCTACAAAGCGTGTAAGCGCGAAATCAAGAAGGTTCGTAACTACCATCCGCTGCCGGAGCCGACGCTGACGGATCCAAACTGGAAGTATGTTGCCGACCCGCAGAACCCGGCTTACATCAAACGCGTCAAAGACCGCATCAAATACCTGCTGTCTGAAGAGGGGCTGAATGCCGACGGGTTCGAGTTCGACTACACGCACTTCATTCCGCGTTTCCGTGCGACCAAGCCGGTCGGATGCGAGCATGAGGTCAAGTGGGGCAACGAAGCGCTGCATAACATGATCGAGCTCTATTACTATGGCGCCAAGGAAGCCAAGGAAGACGCGCTGGTGATTTCCCACACGTTTAATCCGTACTTCAACGACGTGGTCGACATGCTGCGCCTGCAGGATATCTACACCGACATGAAGAGCATTGTTCCGCAGATGGAGCATCGCGCAAAAATTGCCCAAGTGGTTGCCCCCGAGTGCGCCATCCATACAGATCAGCATCCGATGCCGAGCCTGGAAGCCTGGGAAGAATATGCAAAATTCCAGCCGGGTATCGGCAATCCATGCCTGTACTACGTGACCGGTATTGAAACCACCAAAGAGAAAATCACGGACGAACAGTGGAAGATGCTTGGCGATGTCTGGAATAAATACTGCGACGCCCTGTAGAAGCTGAAGCCAGTAAAAAGGTGATGAACGATATGAAAAAAGTAATATTTTGGTTGGGGCTGCTTTTGGTTGCTCAGAACCTTTTTGCCGCTCCGGCAGAGCTGGAGGCAAAGCGGTTTACTTTGCGCTTCGCTTCCGACGGAAAACCGGCTTCGTTTGCGTTGTCGGACGGAACGGAACTGTTGAATGTGGGAGACCCCGGACGGGGTTTCTATATGAAAAATGCCAGCAAGGCCGTGATCGATTTGCCGGTGGTTTGGGTTCGCGGCTCAAACGAGCTGGTGGTGGAGTCTGAAAACCGTACCCAGCAGATTATCTTCGGTTTAACCGAGGGGGATCAGTATGTGGGGCTGCAGATTAAGCGCCTGAAGGGGATTCCCAAATCCGGCGCCCTGACGCTGCACTTTGAGATGAATACGGGCGGCAATGTGAAGGCGCTCGCGCTCGATTTCATGACGCCGCATCTGGATCACCTCAAGGGCCGGATTCAGGTGGATTTTCCCTTCCTCTATCACCGCTATAAGGATGACCCGCTGGGAGGCTTTGCGCTCTATTGCCCGATCGATGATGAAGATGAAGACGATACGCTTCTGCACATGTGGGGTGAGTTGAATCTTCCCCATCCGGCCGTGAAGGGCGAGTGGGATTATGCGGCAGCCAAAAAATGGCTGCAGAACTGGCAGGCTGAATTTTCGGACCAGAGCCGGATGATGTTCGAGGCCGAGTCGCTGGAGGATTTATATGAGGGTTCCAAATATGCCGCCGCCGCCGGGCTGAAAGGCATTTATCTGATGCCGTGGGTGTGGCGCGGATCCTATTGGCCGAGCGACATGACCAATGACGGCATCAACCACAAGGTCTTTCCGAAAGGCCGCGAGGACGTGGCAACATTTTCCGCCCATCTGAAAGAGCGCGGCATGCGCCTGCTGTTTCACTATGTCAGCGGCGGAATTGGCTATAATGACCCCGTCTATATCGGAACCAAACCGGATCGCCGTCTGGCCAGCTGGGGCGGAGGGGAGATCGTTGGGAAGATGGATGCTTCCCAGACAACCATCCAGTTCCGTCCGAATGACGGGGTGGAACTGCCGTACCGAATCCCCCGGGCCAATGTGCATAACTTCAATGCGTTGCCCCCGGCTATGCACTTTTTCCATAACTTCATTAAAATGCGCATCGGCGACGAGATCATCGAGGTCGGTTCCTTCGACGATACGGATCAGGACGTGTGGACCTTGCGCGACTGTAAACGTGGAATGTTTACGACGGAGGCCGCCGCTCATGCCAGAGGAACCGATGCTTCCGGCCTGATTGATACGTATGACCAGAATTTTCTGCCGGATAATAACTCGACACTGCTCGATGAGATTGCCGGCAATTTTGCCGGGCTGCTCAATGAATGTGGCGTGATGAATACCGAATACGACGGCGGCGAGATTCATTGCTATGAGGGGCCCTCTAAATCGATTGGCTGGGGCTACAATAAATTTGCCTGTAAGGTGTACACGCAGCTGGACCATCCGGTCATCGCAGACAGCAGCGCCGAACGGCCGCCGGAATGTAATTTTGAATATAAATTCAACTCCACCAAGGAGCTCGTTGGGCCGATTAAAGGTCATCAGTATTATGTCGCGCTGATGCCCGAGCATCCTTCGCGGCCGGCCACCACGGTGCTGGATGCCAACTTCCAGCTCAGTCAGGTTGCAGCCACTAAGAGTGCCTGCTTTGGCATTAAAACACAGGACCGCGGTGTCAGCATTTCAGACCTGAAGACGCATGGCCTCACGGTTGATATTTGCAAGCTGGTTGCACAGTGGAAGCAGGCCAGTGACCGCATGACCGATGAGCAGCGTCAGGCCATTCTCCGGAAGAGTGTTCGCTGGAGCGAAAAAATCTGGCTGGGCGATGCGCATACGCAGTCCGACATCGTTCAGGAGCTGAGAGAAGAGGGCGACGCCTACAACATTGTCCCCGTGAAGGTGCTGACGCGTGACAACGGCGCTGATGTCAATTGGTGTGTGGGTCAGGAGCACGGAAGTATTGCTCCGAAACAGTTTATGAAGCCGGGTGAAGAGTTGAAGCTGCATAATCCAAACGATGAGCAGGAGATGAAGTTTGTTCTCCGCATGCTCTGGGAAACAGATTATCAGGACATTTTCAATATGGCGTTAACTCCGACTGCTGAAAACTTGCAGGAGCTGAACGACACGCAGGCTTCAGATGAAGGCTCGGCGTTGCGGTTGAAATATCGCAATAACCGGGCGGACGCTGTCTGGAACGGGGATAAACTTCCTGAGTGGAATCAAAAAGTCGACCTGAGCTCGAACCGCTCGCTCGGAATGTGGGTTAACGGAGATGGCTCGGGATCGCTTCTGGTTCTTCAGTTCAAAGGGGGCAAGGTTCGCGATTATGTGATTCCGGTTAACTTTAAGGGTCGGCGCTACATAGAGATTCCTCATGGGCAGGCCGCCTGGGCGGAAGGCCAATGGGGCTGGCGCATGGCCACCTGGAAGCATGCGGACTATAAGAATGTTAAGGAACTGCATATTGGGTTCGGCAAGGTCCCGGCATCGACTCACGCAGACGTTACGGTTGAGGGAATCAAAGCCCTTTACGAGAAGGATGCGAAACTCGCGAATCCGGTTGTCTCCTGCGGCAGCGGCAGCATCAAAGTCTTCGGCACGATTTCAACCGGCCAGTACCTTGAGTACAAGGGCGGAGAGTCCGCCACGGTCTACGACCGGAACTGGAACAAGGTGGATGAACTGAACGTTCAGAAGCAGAATTACTCAACGGCAAAGGGCCCTGTGACCGTATCCGTCACCGCGGATAACTCCGCGCGCCCTTGGATGGAGATCCAGTGCATGACCGAAGGGGCACCCATCCGGATTCCTAAAAATTAATTTTAGCTGATGTGTAAATCATAATTCAGGAAAGAAGCTTCTATGAAAAGAACCTGTTTTATACCGATGATCCTCGCAAAAGGTGTTGTTGCCGCAACGGCTTTTGCCGGGGGCAAGCCACCGGAGGAGAGCGTGTCGAGGCCCAACGTGGTCATCGTAATGACCGATGATCAGGGCTACGGCGATTTGGCTTGTAACGGAAACCCGTATATCAGTACGCCCCATCTCGATCAGCTGGCTGAACAAAGCGTCCGTCTCGATAATTACCATGTCGGCACCACCTGTGCGCCGAGTCGCTCGGCGTTATTGACCGGACGCCACTCCAATCGCGTCGGGGTCTGGCATACCATTCAAGGGCGCAATATGCTCCGCCGTCGTGAAATCACCATGGCGGACATTTTTTCGGACAATGGCTATGCCACTGGCATTTTCGGAAAATGGCATCTCGGAGATGTCTATCCCTATCGCCCGGAGGACAATGGATTTCAGCACTGCGTCTATCATCAGGCGGGTGGGGTTGGGCAGGCTCCCGACTACTGGGGGAATGACTATTTCGACGACACCTATATTAAAAATGGAACACTCACCCGTTTCGATGGTTTCTGCACCGATGTTTGGTTTGAAGAAGGGATGGAGTTCATTGAGGCCAACGCCAAGGCGAACAAGCCGTTTCTGGCCTACATCGCACCCAATGCGCCGCATGGCCCGTTTTACTGCCCGAAAGAATATGCCGACCGATACACCGGCAAACCCGGTGTGCCGCAGGCCGAGTTCTACGGCATGATTACTCATGTCGATGACAACATGGCGCGGCTTTTCCAAACCTTGGAAAAATCCGGAGTTGCCGACAACACCATCCTTATCTTTACCACCGATAACGGCACCGCCGCCGGAACCTGGAACAATGGCGGCTTTAATGCCGGCATGCGCGGAACCAAAGGGTCTCAGTATGATGGCGGACACCGCGTTCCCTTCTTCCTGCGCTGGCCCGCCGGCGGGCTGAATTCAGAAAAGCGCATAGATGATCTCACCGCACATCTCGACATCCTTCCGACATTGATCGACCTGTGCGGATTGGCCGCGCCGGAAATCCGGTTTGATGGAGTCAGCCTGCGCCAGCTGCTTTATAGTGAAAATGCCGACTGGCCGCAGCGCGCTATCGTTGTTGAAACGCAGCGGGTGGTGGATCCCATCAAGTGGCGCAACTGTTCGGTGATGACAGAGCGCTGGCGACTGATTGACGGTAAAGAGCTGTATGATATGGATAACGATCCCGGTCAGAAAACTGATGTCAGTTCAGAGGATCCCGAAACCGTCCAACGCCTGCGCGGGGAGTATGATAAATTCTGGTCCGATGTATCCAAAGATCACAACCTGACCAGCTACATGGTCATCGGCTCCGATGAGTCGCCGGTGGTCACGCTCTCTTCGCACGACTGGCTGGTTGAAGATGTTGCATGGAATCAGCCGCAGGTTCTACAAGCAAAACCGGCCAAGCCTGCGCATTGGGCTGTTGAGATCGCCCATGACGGCTTTTATGAGTTTTCGCTTCGTCGCTGGCCGGTGGAAGCCGATAAGGCCATTAATGACCCCAATGGCGGTAAAGGATTTGCTTTTGATACGGCTCAGCTTTCCATTGGCGAATTCAACGAATCCAAACCGATTTCGGAAGGCGCGAAAGAGGTCACCTTCCGTGTGCCGCTCAAAAAGGGTGTTGCCAAGCTAGCGCCGCTGTTTTCCGGCGGCGGGGAGCAATCCGCTCCCTATTATGTGTATGTGACGCATAAACCCTTTCCCGGCTGGCAGACTCCGCAGGGGATGGAGACCCCCTTGTACGATCCGGCCCATGGCCGGAGACCCCCGCAGTTGAGTGAATAAAGTGAATTGTGAGAAATAGAGGAAACTGAAGAATGAAAAACAGGGTTGTAGCAAAAGAGCATGTTCTATCTTTTATTTTGGTGACCTCATTATTTGCACTGTGGGGCTTTGCAAACGATATTACCAACCCGCTGGTGCGCGCCTTTAAGGATGTGTTCCAGAACCTGACGAATACGCAGAGCAGCCTGATCCAGTTCGCCTTTTACGGCGGGTACGCCACCATGGCCATTCCGGCGGCGCTATTTATCCGCAAGTTTTCCTACAAAGCGGGAATCCTCCTCGGGTTGGCTCTTTATGCCGCCGGGGCCCTGCTGTTTATTCCGGCGGCGGTGACCATGGAGTTCATCTGGTTTCCGGTTTCGCTGTATGTTCTGACCTTCGGCCTGGCTTTTCTGGAGACGACGGCCAACCCCTACATTCTTTCGATGGGCGACGAGAAAACCGCTACGCAACGCCTGAATCTGGCGCAGTCGTTTAACCCGATCGGATCGCTGCTCGGCATGTTCGTTGCCAGTCAGCTAATTTTGGCCAAGCTCTGGCCGGCCAAAGTCCGCGCCGCCGAGCTGGCAGCTCATCCGGAATATCAGACGACTCATCCCGATATTGTGAACGGAAAAATTGCTGCGGCGATGGATGCATTCAAAGAGGCGAACCCCCACGAATATCTGGCGCAGCAGATGGCGGATGTGAATATTATTCGCAATCCGTACGCCATTCTCGGCGTCGTGGTGCTCATCGTCTTTTTTGTATTCCTCTTTAAGAAGATGCCCGACACCAGTAACCGCGAGGAACACATTCATCCTCTCGAAACCGTCAAACGGCTCTTTCGAACCAACCGCTGGTGGGAGGGGGTCATTGCCCAGACCTTTTATGTCGCAGCCCAAATCACCTGCTGGACCTTCGTGATTCACTATGCCATGGAAAATGTTCCCGGCATGACGCTGAAGAAAGCCCAGTTCTATAATATCGGTGCCATGGGGCTCTTTCTGATCGGTCGTTTTGTCTGCACGGCGCTGCTGAAATATGTGTCCACCGGAAAGCTGTTAATGAACCTCGCTATCAGTGGCGGCCTTCTCATTCTGGGAAGCATCTTTTTGCAGAACTATATCGGCTTGCTCTGTCTGGTCGGCACCTCCGCCTGTATGGCACTGATGTTCCCAACCATCTACGGAATTGCCCTCGATGGTCTCGGCGAAGATGCCAAGCTGGGGTCCGCCGGTCTTGTGGTTGCCATTGTCGGCGGCGCACTCATGCCGTTAGGGATGGGTAAAATTATGGATATGGAAGGCGTGAACCTCGGGGTCATCACGCTCAACAGTGTGAGCGCATCCTTCGTGCTGCCGCTGATCTCATTTGTTGTTGTGGCTGTCTTTGGATACCGCACGTTTAAAATTCATCATGTAGGCGATAAATAACCAAACCGGTGCGAGGTTGCAACGTGCGGGGTGTACAGAAAGTTTAAAAGGTAAAAAAGGAGATTCCAATGTCTGGAAAAAATCAAAAAACATGGATCACAAACCTTCCAAAGGTTGGAATTCGTCCGACCATCGACGGCCGATACGGCGGCGTGCGCGAATCGCTCGAAGGACAGGTCGTGGCCATGGCGGAAAATGCGGCCAAGCTCATTAGCGAAAATCTAAAATACCCCAACGGCGAACCGGTTGAGTGCGTCATTGCCGACAGCTGTATTGGCGGCGTCGCTGAATCGGCAGCTTGTGCAGAAAAATTTGATGCCGAAAACGTCGGCGTATCGCTCACCGTCACTCCGTGCTGGTGCTACGGCTCTGAAACCATGGATATGGATCCGCTGCGCCCGAAAGCCGTCTGGGGCTTCAACGGCACCGAGCGTCCCGGCGCGGTCTATCTTGCCGCCGTGCTCGCCGGTCATACCCAGAAAGGCCTCCCTGCCTTCGGGATTTATGGAAAAGACGTTCAGGATGCCGGTGACACCACCGTTCCTGAGGATGTGAAGGGAAAGGTCCTGCGCTTTGTGAAAGCCGGTCTGGCTGTGGCGATGATGAAAGGAAAATCCTACCTCTCCATGGGGGGCGTCTCCATGGGAATCGCCGGTTCGATCGTCGACCAGAACTTCTTCGAAGATTACCTTGGCATGCGCGTCGAAGCGATCGACCTGACCGAATTCGCCCGCCGTATGCGCGACGGCATTTATGACAAAGCCGAATACGAAAAAGCCCTCAAATGGGTTAAAACCAACTGCTCGGAAGGACACGATCCAAACAAGGGTAAGCAAAAGCGCTCGCGCAAGAAGAAAGATGCCGAGTGGGAAGACTCCGTTAAAATGGCAATCATTACCCGTGATCTTATGTACGGTAATGCCAAGCTCGATAAGCTGGGTTATAAAGAGGAGGCTCGCGGCCACAACGCCATCCTTTCCGGCTTCCAGGGTCAGCGGCACTGGACCGACACCTTCGCCAACGGCGACTTCCTCGAAGCGATTTCAAACAGCTCCTTCGACTGGAACGGCATCCGCATGCCGCGCCTGGTTGCCACCGAAAACGATGCGCTTAACGGCGTACCGATGCTCTTCAGCTACCTGCTCACCAACACCGCTCAGGTTTTTGCTGACGTCCGCACCTACTGGAGTCCCGAGGCGATCAAGCGCGTCACCGGCCATACCGTTGAAGGCTCTGCCGCAGGCGGCCTGATTCACCTGATCAATTCCGGCTCCGCCTCCCTCGACGGAAGCGGACAGCAGAGCATTGACGGTGAGCCTGCCATGAAACCGTTCTGGGATATCACCACCAGAGAAAAGAATGCCTGCCTCAAGGCAACCACCTGGCATCCGTCTGTCACCGAATATTTCCCGGGTGGCGGCTGGTCCTCCAAGTTCGTCACCAAAGGCGGAATGCCGATCACCATGAGCCGCGTCAATCTCGTTAAAGGTCTCGGCCCGGTTCTGCAGATTGCAGAAGGCTGGACTGTCGACCTGCCGGAAAAAGTGCACAAGAAACTCGATAAACGCACCAATGACACCTGGCCGACCACCTGGTTCGCGCCGCGCATCACCGGCAAAGGAGCCTTTACCGACGTTTACAGCGTGATGGCCAAGTGGGGCGCTAACCACGGTGCATTCAGCTACGGCCACATCGGTGCAGACCTCATTACCTTGGCTGCCATGCTGCGGATCCCGGTCTTCATGCACAACGTGGAAGACGGCGATGTCTACCGCCCGAGCGCTTGGAGCTCCTTCGGAACCGAAGGTCTCGAAGGAGCGGACTTCCGCGCCTGCGAAAACTACGGCCCTGTATATAGGTAGGACGTAAGCCCGGGTTAAACGCCGGGCGTCTGTAGAACTAGGAGAAGAGAATGTTAGAAAAACGAACTTATTTCATGCCGTCTATGGGCATGATCGGGCCGGGTGTGTTGCAGGATGTTGGCGCAGAGATTAAGTCGCTCGGTGGCACAAAGGCCCTGTTGGTGACCGATGCCGTGCTGGTTAAGCTGGGTGTGGTCAAGAAACTGACCGACGTGCTGGACGCCGCGGGTGTAGAGGTTACATTGTTTGATGGGGTTCAACCTAATCCTACGTGTGCCAATGTGAACGCAGGCCTGAAAGTTCTCAAGGACAGCGACTGTGACTCCATCGTTTCGCTTGGCGGTGGTTCGCCGCAGGACTGCGCAAAAGCCATCTCAATTCTCGCCGTCAACGGCGGCGATATCCGCGACTACGAAGGCGTGATGAAGTCCGCGAAAAAAGGATTGCCGATTGTTGCAATTAATACCACTGCGGGAACGGCTTCCGATGTGACGATCAACTACGTCATCACCGACGAAGAGCGGCATGTGAAAATGGTGATGGTCGACAAAAACTGTCTGGCGGCCATTGCTGTGAACGATCCCGAACTGATGGTTGCCAAGCCTGCTGCGCTGACTGCCGCCACGGGAATGGACGCGCTCACTCACGCCATTGAGGCCTACATCACCAAAGGGGCGTATCGCCTGACCGATGCACTCGCATTGGAATCGATCAAGCTGATTTCTGAAAGCTTGCGCGATGCGGTTGCCAATGGCGAAGACCTCGATGCGCGCAGTAAAATGGCCTGCGGCTCTTTTGTGGCCGGGATGGCATTCAGCAACTGCGGACTCGGTGTGGTTCACTCGCTGGCTCATCAGCTCGGCGGGGTCTATAATCTGCCGCACGGCATTTGTAACGCCGTTTTGCTTCCGCATGTGATGCGCTTTAACGCATCGGTCTGCCCCGAAAAATTGGCGCAAGTGGCCGTGGCGATGGGTGCAGAACCCACCGCGGATGCCGCGATTGCTGCGGTTGAAAAATTGAGTGCCGATGTCGGTATCCCGTCCGGCTTGAAAGAGCTTGGCGTTTCAGAAGAAAAAATGGGCGTGATGGCCGACCTCGCGCTGGTTGACCCCTGCGCACCGGGCAATCCGCGCGACATGACGCGCGAAGATGCCGTTGAAATTTATAAAGCCGCTATGTGATTGGAATGGATAAAATGAACGCATTGGCACCTCGCAGAAAAACGCAGGACGGCGCGCTCGTTATGAAGCTGGCCGACGCATTCGGCGGTGTTGAATACATGCCAGACGGCGCGCGTGAATATATTGAAAACTGGGAAGTGGAATCCTACCGCCAAAAACAGGCTGGGTAGGGTGTGAGATTTAAAAACAAAGGAGAATCTATGAAATATGAATATATGCATCCGCGCGATGAGCTGGCGGTGACGCTAGAGCGAATCTACAATTATAAAATGACCACCACCTCGGGAGGGAATCTCTCAATTATCGACGAGAATGGCGATATCTGGATCACGCCGGCTCGTGTTGACAAGGGACAGTTGACCCCTCAGGACATTGTTTGCGTCCGTAAGGATGGAACCGTGGAGGGCCGCCATCCTCCGTCCTCGGAGTTCCCCTTCCATAAAGCGGCTTATGAAGCTCGTCCCGATTTCCGGTCGGTGGTTCATGCGCATCCAATGTCCCTCGTGGCCTTCAGTTGCGCGCACAAGGTGCCGGAAACCAAAGCGTATCCGACGGCATGGAATAGCAATGGAAAAGTTGGCTTTGCGCCCTATGGCGTGCCGGGTAGTGACGATCTCGGAGCCAAGATTTCCGAAGAATTTAAGAAGGGTTACGACAGTGTGATTCTTGAGAATCACGGGGTCTGCTGCGGTGGATCCAATCTGCAGGATGCCTTCCAGCGGTTCGAGTCGCTCGAAGTTTGCGCCAAAGCGCACATCAAAGCGGCCGCCATTGGCGCGCCGAAAATTCTCACCGAAGAGCAACTTCAGGTTCAGTCTAAGAGCTACTATAAGCTTGAGGCGTTCGAATATGATACGGACATGATGTCAATTAAAGAAAAAGAACTTCGTTGCGAACTCGCCCGGTTTGTCCGGCGCGGTTATCGCCAGCGCCTGCTCAGCGGAACCAGCGGAAGCTTCTCGGCCCGCATCGATGACGACTCGTTTTTGATCACCCCATATCCACTGGATCGCTACACCATTGAGCCGGAAGATCTTGTGATGGTCCGCAAGAACAAAAAGCAGCTGGGTAAAAAACCGAGCCGCGCGCTACATGCGCATCGTGCCATCTACAATGCCAACCCCGAGGTGCAATGCATCATCAACGCCATGCCGGTTAACGCGCTTGCCTTCAGTATCTGCGGTAAAAAAATCGACACCTACACGATTCCAGAAAGCTATGTTTTCGTCGGGGAGGTCAGCGTTCTTCCGTTCGAGGCCAGCTTCAATGACTTCGACCTGTTGGCAAAAACGCTAACATTGAAAACGCCGGCGGCCGTGTTGGAGAACAA
>JAEIOF010000012.1 GCA_016342445.1 Verrucomicrobiota bacterium
GCGATCTCGAAGGCTTTGATCATCAGTTCGGGGCTGTGGTTACGAACCGCGCCGGAAGAGAGCTCGGTGCCGTTGCAGACGATATCGTACTGATAGGCCAAAATGTCGAGCGGATCCTTGTTGAGCAGATCGTCCATTCCACCCTGCGGCATGGAGAACGGGTTGTGGGAGAATTCCACTTTGCCGTCGTCGTCGAGCTCGTACATCGGGAAGTCAACAATCCAGCAGAAGCGGAAAACATCTTTTTCGAGCAGGTCGAGCTGTTTGCCGAGTTCGGTGCGGACGTGCCCGCCGATGTTCCATGCGCCCTTGAGGGTGTCGGCAACGAAGAACATGGTGTCGCCGTCTTCAACGCCGCCGAGTTCCTTGAGCGCTGCGATTTCATCCTCGGAGAGGAATTTGGCGATGGGGCTTTTCACTTCGCCGTTGAGCCAGCTGATGTAGCCGAGGCCTTTGGCGCCAACGGACTGAGCGAACTCGATCATCCCGTCGAAAAACTTGCGGGATTTATCGGCACAGCCTTTAACGGCGATGGTTTTGACCACCCCGCCCTTTGCAACGACGCCCGCGAAAGCGGAGAAGCCGCAGGTGCGGAAGATTTCACTGGCATCCTGAATGATGAGCGGGTTGCGCAGGTCAGGTTTATCCGAACCGTATTTATCCATCGCTTCCAGATACGGAATGCGGGTGAACGGTGCGGAGTCCACTTTTTTGTCACTGAATTCGTCGAAGATGACGGAGAGAAGTTTTTCGTTCACCTCGAACACATCGTCCTGCGTGGCGAAAGCCATTTCCATATCAAGCTGATAAAACTCGCCGGGCGAGCGGTCGGCGCGGGCGTCTTCATCGCGGAAACAGGGAGCAATCTGGAAGTAACGGTCAAAACCGGAAGTCATGAGCAGCTGTTTGAACTGTTGCGGAGCCTGCGGCAGCGCATAGAACTTGCCGGGATGAACACGGCTCGGCACGAGGTAGTCGCGCGCGCCTTCCGGCGAGGAGCTGGTGAGAATCGGCGTCTGCATTTCCATGAAGCCTGCGGCGGTCATTAGCTGACGCATGCGGGCGATGACGCTGGAACGCAGGATGATATTGTCGTGAAGGCTTTTGCGGCGCAGGTCGAGAAAACGGTATTTCAGACGAAGCGCTTCGGAGCACTCCTCCTCTTTGTTGACCTGAAACGGAATGACCGCGGCTTCGCCGAGCACCCTCATGGTTTCGGCAACCAGCTCAATTCCCCCTGTGGCCAGCTTTGGGTTGATGGCCGCATCGTCGCGGGCGACGATTTCGCCAGTGAAGCAAATGACGGTTTCAACGCGCCAGTGCTCAATGTCCTTGTAGAACGGTTTTTCCGGGCTGATAACGATCTGGGTGATCCCGTAGTGATCGCGCAGGTCGATAAAGAGGACGCCGCCGTGGTCACGGATGGTGTTGACCCAGCCGGAAATGCGTACGGTTTGTCCAACGTGTTCTTTGCGAAGCTCTCCGCAGGTGTGTGTTCGGTATGGGTGCATGATCTTCAGTTCCATTTTTTAGTCGCAGAGGCGAGATGTATCTCGCCCTTACAAGAGTTCCATCAGTTCGGGCAGCTCGACTTCACGCTGAGTGCCGTCGGCCATGTTTTTCAAAACAAAAATTCCTTTTTCGAGCTCGGTGTCGCCACGAATAATCACCTGTGCGGCACCCGCTTTATCGGCGCGTTTCATCTGCGCTTTCACTTTGCGGTCGCCCAGATCCATTTCGCAGGAAATGCCGCGATAACGAAGCATCTGCGCGAGCAGCATGTTTTCTTTCAGCGCGGCTTCACCGAGCGAAACAATGAACACAGCGGGTTTAGGTGCAAACTGTTCAGCCGTGATCCCATTCGATCCGAGCGCGGCAATCATCCGTTCGACGCCCATGGCAAAACCGACGCCATCGATGGTCTTGCTGCCAATCTGGATGCGGTAGCGTCCGCCGCCGGAAATCGCGTTCTGTGCGCCGAGGCCGCCGTGCACCACTTCCCAGACGGTGTGAACGTAGTAATCGAGTCCGCGCACGAGGCTCGGATCGATCTCCACATCAATTTCGAGACTGCGAAGCGTTTCGACAACCGTGTCGAGATAGGCGCGCGAGTCCGCACTCATGAATTCAATCACGGGCGGCACGTCGGCAATCACCTTTTGAACCGCTTCGTCTTTGGAATCGAGCAGGCGCAATACATTGGTTTCGAACCGCTGTTGCGCATCCTCGGGAAGCTCAGACAAACGCGGACGGATCGCTTCGCGCAGGCCATCGACCACGGCGGCGCGGTCTTCGGGAAGCCCGATGGTGTTCAAACGGATTTTCGCGCCTTCGAGCCCCCAGGCGGAAAGAAGATGCAGTTGCAGGGCAATCACTTCAGCATCGGCGCGAGGGTTCGGCGCGCCAACAGCTTCAATGCCGATCTGGTGAAACTGACGCTTGCGACCCGCCTGCGGACGTTCGCAACGGAACATGGGCCCCATATAAAAAACACGGGCATTGGCGGTTTCTTCAGCCCCGGCCGCGATGTAGCGAACCGCGCTAGCGGTTCCTTCGGGACGAAGGGACAGGTTGCGGCCGCCGCGATCCTGCAGGCTGTACATTTCTTTGGTGACCACATCGGTGGTATCGCCAAGTGAATGGGTGAACAGCTCGGTTTTTTCCAATAAAGGCGTGCGGATCTCCTGAAAACGGTAACGCGCAAAAACTTCACGCGCGCGCTCTTCGATCATCTGCCAGAGATAGACGTCCGGCGGGGAAATATCGGACATGCCCTGAATAGGCTGAAGGGAAGTTGAGGCCATGGCTGAAAAACTCTTTTTAGATGCCGGTGATACGCTGTTTCATGATCTTGCCGGGCTTGAATTTCACAACACGGCGTTCAGGAATGGTGACGACATCTTCAGGCTTGTTGGGATTGCGGCCGACCCGCGCCTTGCGGGTATTAATTTCGAACACACCAAAGTTTCGGAACTCGACGTTTTCGCCCTTCTCCAAAGCTTCCGTAATGTAGTCGAGCGATTTTTGCAAAACGCCTGCAACGTCCTGCTGAATCAGACCGGTTTCATCGGCAATACGAACTACTAAGTCTCTCTTTGTCATCTTCCCCCCATTCCCTTTCGAATCATCTTAGCTGTAACGGGTTACAGCATTCAGACAAGGGGAACATCTTAGTGATGAAGAAATTGCGGTCAAGCCCTATATCCGAAACGTTCCATTTAGCGGCTGGCAAGCCGGTGAAAGAAAAGCGCCACCACAACCCCGATAAAACTGAAGATCGCAAGCGTCTTGTTAAATGCATAAAACGTATCCTTCGGCCGAACCAGAAGAACCGGCTCGCCCGCTTCCACGTGCGTGGCGGGTTTCGCCAGATGTGTCAGAACGGTTCCTCGCAGCGAATCCTCACCGTGGGATGTTTTTTGAGTGAGGTCAGTATTCCGAAGCGTACAGGCATTCAATTGCTCGCGGGCGGCAAGCATGGCCTCCAGCTTATCCTCAACATCCGTGGCGCGCGCTTCTTTGGCCTCCTCAAAGGCGACCTCCGCCGCCGTCAGTACCTTTTGATAAGAATCATCATAAATTTCAACCAACGCTTTGCGGATGTTTTTCGAGAATCTTTTTCGTCGGAAACCAGGCGTCGCGAATCGACCAGAGACAGAGAAATCCGCACGCAACCGCCATCACCAGAAAATCTTTGGTCCCCTTGATACTAAATCTGCCCTTTGCCATAGCGCACTCCTCTGTATGAATTAATAACTCTTCGCAAAAACAACGCGGCCCCTGCTCGGCTTGCCGCTGACAATGCATTTCCCGGTACCGCCGGATTCGTAATCAAACGGAATGCAACGGATCGTTACAGATAATTCATCATTGATTTTTTCCTCGGTCTCTTCCGTTCCGTCCCAATGAGACAATGCAAAACCGCCCGCATCCTCCTTAAAAAACGCTACAAAATCATCCCAGCTGTCGATCTCGCGGGTGTTTTCGGCACGGAATGCGCAGGCCCGGTCAAACAGTCCCTTTTGCATCTCTTCAAGTACGGATGGGATCGAGGCGGCAAATTCGGCACGATCCTGACCGTACTTCTCCCTGGCGCCTTGGTCGCGACGGGCAACAAAAACCGAGCCGCTTTGCATATCGCGCGGGCCGATTTCCACGCGAACCGGAATCCCCTTTTTGACCCAGCCCCAGCCTTTTTCGCTGGCGTTGATGTCGCGGCTATCAACCACCACTTCAACGGGGCGGCCAGCATAGGTTTGCGCGCGAAGCATCTCGGCGGTTTCGTTGCAATACTTCAAAACAGAATCCCGATCGGCATCGTTGCGAATGATCGGAAGGATCACCACATGGCTGGGAGCGAGGCGCGGCGGCATCACCATGCCGTCGTCGTCGGCATGGGTCATAATCATCCCGCCAATCAGGCGGGTGGAAACGCCCCACGAGGTGGTCCACGCCACCTCTTCGCGCCCTTCGCGCGATTGGAATTTAATCCCGGAGGCCTTCGCAAAATTCTGTCCGAGGAAATGGCTGGTTCCGGCCTGCAGTGCCTTGCGGTCCTGCATCATCGCTTCAATACAAAGCGTATTGACCGCGCCGGGGAAACGTTCACCGGCAGTCTTCTCGCCCGTCAGCACCGGCATTGCCATATATTCTTCGGCGAACTGTTTATAGACATTCAGCATTTTGACGGTCTCTTCCCACGCCTCTTCGCTGGTTTCGTGGACGGTGTGCCCCTCCTGCCAGAGAAATTCTGTGGTGCGTAAAAACAGGCGCGTGCGCATTTCCCAGCGAACCACATTGGCCCACTGGTTGATCAGAATCGGCAGATCGCGATAGCTCTGCACCCACTTGGCGTAGGTCGCGCCAATGATCGTCTCAGAGGTCGGCCGTACCACCAGCGGTTCTTCGAGTTTTCCTGCCGGGATCAATTTCCCGTCCGGCCCCTGCTCCAAGCGATGATGAGTCACCACGGCGCACTCTTTGGCGAACCCATCAACGTGCTCGGCCTCTTTCTCCAAATAGCTCAGGGGAATAAACAACGGGAAATAGGCATTGGAGTGGCCGGTTGCTTTGAAAAAACCATCGAGACCGGTTCGGATGTTTTCCCACAGAGCATAACCCCACGGCTTAATCACCATACACCCGCGCACATCGCTGTTTTCGGCCAGCTCGGCGGCGCGCACCACCTGCTGATACCACTCCGGATAATTCTCTTCCCGCGTCGGGGAAATTGCCGTCTTCGCCTGCTTTGCCATAAAGGGTTCTCCTGAAAAATGAAGCCGATACCCTACACAGGCATCCGCCGAAGTTCACGCAAAAACTGATTTTCCAATGGTTGGAACTTTTTGATGATATTTTTCCAAGGCTTGGAAAAACGGGTTCATCTCGGAAGTGTGTCGCTTAAAGCTTTCCAACCATTGGAAAAATGTCAGGAGGAGCGGCGAATCATCCAAATGCCGAAAACCTGCATTCCAATCATCGGAAGCCAGAGGATGAGGTTCGGATGCAACCCGGGGACCCCGGCGAGCGACTCGGCGATAATAATGAAGATGTAGTAGGCGAAAACAATCGCCAGACTCATCACCATGCCGATAGAGGTCTCTTTGCGGTGCGATTTTACGCCAAGCGGAATGCCAACCAGCATGAAGGTGAAACAACCAATCGCAATCGCAACCCGGCGATTGGCTTCAATCATCGCCCGGTTTTTTTCAACCCGCCGTTGCTCAGGAGAAAGAAGCGGCAGTTTGCTGTCGATGTTGCGGATATAATCGACGATCTCCGCCGTCCGCATGTGGCTCCGTTTCTTTTTCACCGATCCGCCTTTGAGCATTTTGTTGAAATCCAGCTTGATGGGATAATAATCGGCATTGACATAGGTTGTTTTGGAAACATCGTGCGGATCGCTCGGATCGGGCATTTCCATCCGCACGTCGTACAGCTTAACCGTCAGCAGGCGTTTTTCATTATCCGCCTCCAGATCGCCCTGCTCGGCGCGCACACTGCGCCGGATTCCGCCCTGCTTGTCCAGTTCGTAGGCGACGACATCCTTCACCACGTTTCCGTTTTTCCGCCCGACATAAATCATCAGTCCCGGAAAATCATTAATGAAGCGCCCCTCTTCGAGCAGGTTGATCGGCTCCTCAACCCCGGCGCTGTTCAACAGCTGTTTATTGGCATGCTTCGCCGCCGGAGCCACCTCGCAGTTGATATACATGCAAATGCCGCTGAGCAGGATTGAAAGCACGAGCAACGGAGCAACCGCCCGCCACAAACTCAGCCCGCAGGCCTTCATGGCACTGATCTCGTTATCCATCGAAAGGCGCCCGAAGAGCAGTAGCGCGGCGAACAGCGAGCTGATCGGCATGGAAAACGAAAGAATATAGGGAATGTTCTGAAAAAAGAATTTCGCGATCAATACCGGGGAAATTCCGCGCGCCATCAGGTCGACCGCTTTTACCAGCGCACCGACGGTCATCACGAAGGTGATGAGCCCGAGGGCCGTCAGGAAAATCAGCAGATAATCCAGAACAAGATAGCGGTTCAATATGCGCATAAGATTTACTCCACTCCGTGGCGGCGCACGGCGGACTCCACCGTGTTGACGAGAAGCATGGTGATGGTCATCGGGCCGACCCCGCCGGGCACCGGGGTAATGGCGGAGGCTTTTTCGGACACCGCTTCAAAATCGACATCGCCGACCAAACGGAAACCGCTTTTCTTGGAGTCGTCCGGAATGCGGTTGACGCCGACGTCGATCACGACCGCGCCCGGTTTAATCATGTCGGCCGTCAGCGTATTCGGCCAGCCGACCGCCGCAATCACGATGTCGGCCTGCCGCGTGTACTCCGCCATATTTTTGGTGCGGGTGTGGCACATGGTCACCGTGGCGTTGCCCAGCTCGCTCTTCTGGCTGAGCAGGTTGAGCATCGGACGGCCCACAATGTTACTGCGGCCGATCACCACCACATGCGCGCCGGAGGTTTCGATGCCGGAACGTTTGAGAATTTGAAGAATTCCGTGCGGGGTACAGGGCAGAAAAGCGGGAAGGCCCATCATCATCCGTCCCACATTCATCGGGTGAAATCCGTCGACATCTTTATCGGGATCAATCGCCTCGATCACCGACTCCTCCATGGAAGAATCCGGAAGCGGAAGCTGAACGAGAATCCCGTTGATCTGATCGTCGGCGTTAAACTGCTGAACCACGTCGAGGATTTCATTGAGCGAGGCGGTCGCGGGAAGTTTCACTTCGCGCGAATAGATTCCAGCCTCTTCACAGGCGCGCTCTTTGGCGGTCACATACGAGCGGGATGCGGGATCGTCGCCCACCAGCAACACGGCCAGGCCGGGCACGATCCCCTTTTCTTTCAGTTCGCTCACGCGGGATTTGAGTTCCGCGCGGATTTCCGCGGAAATTGCTTTGCCATCCAAAATTTTTGCCATGATGCTTTCTCCAGATTCGACTTAAAAGATTACGGTTTCTAACCTAATGCAGGAAAGGGTTCAATGTTGGAATGGATCAATGAGACTAGCGATGGTGTCACCGTGAAAATCCGCGCCGTTCCGCGCGCCTCCAAAAACGAAATTCAGGGGTTTTATGACGACGCGTTGAAAATCCGGCTGACCAGCGCGCCGGTTGACGGCAAAGCCAATCAGGCCCTGATCAAATTCCTGAGCAAATCATTGAACATCTCCAAGGCACAGATCCGGATTGAACAGGGCGAAACCAGCCGGCACAAAACCGTTCACATCGGCGGGCTGACAAAAACAGCCTTTATGGAAAGGCTCTCCCTGTGATTGAGTTTATGATCATTGCGCTAAGCATCCTGCTCTGCGGGCTCGCCCTGCTGCTCTCGGCGCTCGCCTTTTCCGGCACGTGGCTGGTTCTGCTCGCCGCGCTGATCAGCGCATTTTCCCTTGGTTTTCCAAGCCTTGGAACCCTGATTGTTTTCGCCCTGCTCTGCATCGCCACCGAAGTGTTCGAAGCCCTGGCGGGGTTTCTTGGCGTTCAAAAACGGGGAGGTTCAAAGCTCGCCGGAGTGGCGGCCCTTTTCGGGGGACTGATCGGAGCCGGAGTTGGCACCGGAATTTTTCCAATCATTGGAACCATCGCCGGAATGATTCTCGGCTCGTTCGGTGCGGCGTTTTTGACGGAATGGCTGAGGTTAAAACATCACGGACAGGCAGCGCATATCGCCTGGGGAACGGTATGGGCGCGCCTCGCCGTCCTGTTCATCAAAACCGCCCTCACCCTCGGAATGAGCATCTGGCTGCTGACGGTTCTTGTGCACCACTGACGAGTTCATCAGACGAAAGCCTACTGGCGGAGCAGCTTGCTCATGCGGCGGAAACTTCCGCCGTTGACAACGCGGGTGTAGCCCGCGGCCTCTAAGGATCGTTTGGCGGAGGCCGAGCGGGATCCGCTACGGCAATAGACAATCACCGGATCATCTTTGTCCGCTTTGTACTTCCCGATTTCGCCGGCGATGACGTCGTAGGGAATATTAATGGCATTCTCAATGTGCCGGCCGGAAAACTCGCCGGCCGTCCGCACATCCACCACGAACGCCCCGCTCTGCACCAGCGCGGGAAGATCGATCGCTTGATCGCCTCCACCACCCGAAAAATGATTGGCTAAAAACCCGACGACCATAACGGTTATTCCCAGTTTAATAATCGACATACCACAACCCTCTCGCAGCGGAGTCCTCTCTTTTGAACAGAACGGGGAGTTTAGCAGGTTATTCAATGTTTGGCGGAAATTTTAAAACGAGGGATCTGTCGGCGCCAGGGTCTTAATTTTTTTTAACCGCTCGCGAATGGATTCGATAATGGCGGGTTCGAGTCGGCCTTCCGCCAGAGTCAATGCCCGCTGAGCCGATTGAACCGCTTCGGTATAGCGCCCTTGCTCCGCATACGCAACGGCGAGGTTGTTGTGAACTGCGGCCTGGCCATATTCGATTTGGAGCGACTGCTCAAAATGATCAATCGCGGCGGACGTGTTCCCCTCCGCAAAAAGCATCGTTCCCAGATTGCTGTGTGCGACAAAATTATTTTCCGTACACGCCAGCGCACGGGTCCACAGGGTTTTTCCATCGCGCCAGTACCCCGCCTGATTTCGCGCGCCCACACTCAATCCGCACAGAATGGCGACTGCAATTGCCGAAACGATCCCGCGGCGCGGGCGGGAGGTTGCCCATTCCCCGACCAGCCAGACAACCGCGATGCCTATTCCGATCTGCGGCAGGTAGGTGTAGCGATCGGCATGCGCCTGCCCGCCCACCTGCAAAATACCGATGACCGGGATCAGCATGCCGAGATACCACAGCCAGCCGGTTAAGAGAAACGGTCGTCTCCGGATCTGCCACACCGCGGCCAGCGTCAGGCCGCCAAGAAGAAGGATGGCGCAAGCCAGCTCCCACAGCGGACGAACCTGCCCGTGAGCCGGATACGGCACCGCAAGCCCTGCCGGACAAATGAACTGGCGAAGATAGATGACGTATGAAAACAGCGCGTTGTTTATTCGCCACAAAAAAGAATACGAGTCGGTCGGCGCAACCGCATCCTGTTGCGCCCACAGGGTGATCCCGCAAAAGAGAGCCGAAAGGATCAACAGCGGGAGCTTCTCTGAAACCAGACGCCAAGCAGACGTTTGGGGACGTCTTCGCAGCGGCCAGAAGTCCAGCAGCAAAAGGACAAACGGGAGCGTCACGAGCATCGATTTAGACAACAGTCCCAGCAAAAACATGCCGCAAACCGCAAGGTAGCGCCGAACTGAAAAAGGGCGGCGGACATAGCGGACATACGCGCTGAGCGTCAACATAAAGAAGAGCCCGCTCAGCACATCCTTGCGCTCCGAAATCCACACAACCGATTCAACGCGCAACGGATGAATGGCAAACAGAGCCGCCACAATCGCACTGCGCCAGAGCGATCCCGTCATTTTTCGAAGCGTTGAAAACAAGAGGAGAACCGTCGCCAGATGAAGGAGCAGATTGGTCAGATGATGCCCGGCGGGAGTGAGTCCGTACAGCTGGCAATCGAGCATATGCGACAACGATGTGAGCGGGTGCCAATTCGAACTGTGCGGATGGGTGACGATCCGGCGCGCGCCCTCCTGTGTCAGCCCGTTTGAAATATGAGAATTCTCATACACATACTGATTGTCGTCATAATTAACGAAATCAAAGGCGAGCGATTGGCCAAAAGCAAACCAGACCATCAGCACGAGGACAAAACAAACCGCAAGGGCCATCCGCCGCGTTGACTCTGAAGATCGAAAATCCATACGACTATCCGTAAAATTCCACACGCATCAACTACTGAAACGGGTTTGAACGGCGCACCCCCGCACGACAGAGACGAAACGAGAGCCCGACCCACAAACAGCCGAGCCCATACTTGAAACTGCGTCTGAAATTAATCGAGGAGGCTTCGGGAAAATACTTTGTCGGGCAGCTCACTTCGGCAATCGTTTGATTCCGCCACAGAATCTGCGCCAGCATCTGGTTGTCGAAAATGAAGTCGTCGGAGTTTTTCTCCAGGGGGAGTTGTTCCAGCAGCTCCCGCGAAAACGCGCGGTATCCGGTGTGATATTCGGAGAGTTTCGCGCCGAGCAGGATGTTCTCCGCGGCCGTCAAAAAACGATTTGAAACATACTTCCACCACGGCATGCCGCCCTTCAGCGCGCCGCCGCCGAGAATACGCGAACCCAGCACGCACGGATAAAGCCCGCTCGCGATCATGGATGCCATGACCGGAATCAACGCGGGCGTATATTGATAGTCGGGGTGAATCATAATGATGACGTCCGCCCCCGCCTCCAACGCCAGCCGGTAGCAGGTCTTCTGGTTTCCACCATAACCCCGATTTTTCGGATGAACATACAGACAGACGCCGTCGAGGCTCTGAGCAATCGCGGCGGTTTGGTCACAACTGGCATCGTCCACCAGAACAATCTGATCCACGACCCCCTGCGCCATCACCTCATCATAGGTTTTGCGCAACGTCTTCGCCGCATTGTAAGCCGGCATGACCACTACAACATTTTTACCGTTTATCATGATGCGGCTCACCGTCTCAGAACGACCCCTGTTTTTCGAGAACAATTCAGAAAAGACCACGCATAAAGTTCCAAAGGTTGGAACCCTTTATCGAACAGAAAAATCGATAAGGAGCGGCAGATGATCGGAGCCGACATCTGACCCGACCACGCGGTTGTGAATCAAAATTTCCGGCGAATGAAGCATATGATCGAGCGGGATGCGCAGCAGACGGTTGCCGCTCGGCCAGCTCGGCTGAAACCCGAACCCCTTCATGCTGTTCTGCAAACCGGAGTCCTTCAGAAGCCGAGTGAAATGCGACGACCACGGCGAGGTGTTCAGGTCGCCGATCAGCAGCACCGGCTTCTTCTGTTCCCGAACCCATTGCGGAAGCGCGGCCAACTGACGGTTCCGAAGGTTGGAAAATTCAGCGCTGACCGGCGGCACCGGATGCGTCCCGACAACGAAAATCTCCCCCTGCGGAAGATGAACAGCTGCAACAATCGTCGGAACCTGTGCATCACCGACAAACACCACATTCGTTCTGGAAAGCGGAAGCTTACTCAAAAGCAGTATCCCGAACGGATCGTTCCGAACCTTGGAAACTCGATAGGGATAATCGATGTTCAGAACGCTCAGCTTTCCTGCCCACGTCGGCGTCACCTCCTCCAACAGCAACAGATCCGGATCAGCCGTCCGGATGGCGTTCAGCACCTGATCTGCATTCCCGTTCAAAGCGTTCAGATTCATCAGCATCGCGCGGGCGGGTTGTTCGGCAGCGACAGGCGGTTTCCCGAAATAGAGCGGAAGCACAAAGGCGTAGTTCAGACCGGCCAGCAGAATCCACAGCACCAGTTGCCTGTTTTGTTTCCTCCAGACCGCAATCCCGATCAGCACCAGAGCCGCCTGAAAAATCTGCACCCGAAAATGCGAAAACAAATCAAACACCCAGAACAACCGGCCGAGGAACCCCGCCAGCGTCGCCAGCGCCAAGCCGACTCCGACTAAAAGACACAGCCGGTCAATAATGTTTGATGTGTTTTCAGAACTCATAGATTCAACCTTTCAGCAACCGGGATATTTTTACCACAGAGGACACGGAGGCACAGAGAGGTTTTCCACTATTTGGATTACATCAGCTGGTAATCATTTCAAAGAACCGTCAATCCACAACCCGCAAGACGAAGGACGCGCATGAGGCGATGCTGGTAATCATTTCGAAGAACTGTCAATCCACAACTGCGTCTTTTGGGTCAATGGCTGTGGAGAGCTGGTAATCATTTCGAAGAACTGTCAATCCACAACTAGCTGTTGGTTTTGCGACGATATTCGATGCTGGTAATCATTTCGAAGAACTGTCAATCCACAACTTTCACCCGCCGTCATTTTTAAACTATACGCTGGTAATCATTTCGAAGAACTGTCAATCCACAACGGTCAGCACGAGCGGTTTTTTGAATTCAACGCTGGTAATCATTTCGAAGAACTGTCAATCCACAACTTCCAAACAAAATTCGCGGGCGGCGTCGAGGCTGGTAATCATTTCGAAGAACTGTCAATCCACAACTGGGTGCAGGTGTGGAGCGCTGAGAACCCGGCTGGTAATCATTTCGAAGAACTGTCAATCCACAACCCTGCAGGCGAGCGTCCCGCCCGGAGGGAAGCTGGTAATCATTTCGAAGAACTGTCAATCCACAACGCACTACGGCTGGCCCGCGCTTGGGTTTTGGCTGGTAATCATTTCGAAGAACTGTCAATCCACAACGGCTTATAAACAATTCCGTTGTCGTGGGCGGCTGGTAATCATTTCGAAGAACTGTCAATCCACAACTCGTAGCAGTAGAACTTGCGCTTGTACTCCGCTGGTAATCATTTCGAAGAACTGTCAATCCACAACATAGGCCCCGTATTTCCCTGATTTTCAATCAGTTACCCATTCAACAACAGGCAAAAAATGAACGGGCCACCTGTGAAGTGGACTGCGAACTCAATTTTTTCGGTTTTCAAATATCAAAGAAAAACCCGCCAGCCTAGAAAAATTCCAGCTGACTGGGTTTCGGCGGGAGCGGCGTGGTCGCCTCTCCCCAAAAGTTAATTATGTCGCCATATTGCTTATCTGTAATCCGCATAATGCTGACCTGTCCTTTTTTCGGCACCAGATTGTTTACCCTTTTGGTGTGTACATCCGCACTCTCTTTACTTCCGCAGTGTCGGGTATAAACCGAATACTGCATCATGGTGAAGCCATCATTCAACAACCGCTTCCTAAAAACGGATGCGTCGTGCCGTTCCTTCTTTGTGTTCGTCGGCAGATCAAAAAATACAAACAGCCACATGATTTTATAGGCGTTGAGCCGCACCTCCGACATTTCAGGCCGCTTTCATAACAGGATAGTCCACTTTCTTTTGTTCGCCGCCAATACAGCGCACCAGCGATGCCGTTGTAATCGACAGGCCAACCATTAAGGGCCGCAGGGTATTCGTTAGATGAACATCCGCAGCCAGCAGTTTTAACAACCGCTGCTTCTGCTCTTTGGAGATTTCCCCCTCTTCGACATTCATTTCTTTCCACACGTCGAAAACGATTTCGTCCGCATAAGGCCGATACGGCTCCATCACATCATCCGCCAAGGCATAGGCGTTGTATTGATTGTGATGATGAATTCCGATGGCCGGATACAGGCCCGAACCGACCAATGACCGCGCGACCGCCGCGCGCAGGATTGCATAGGTATAGTTCAACAGGTGATTGGGTCCGCCCCCCGAACGTTCGCGGCGAAACTCTTCGCCAAAGAGATTCTGCCAATAAATCCGGGCGGCGGCCCCTTCACGGTTATCCGTGTCGCCGCTCTTCACGCTTTCGGCATGGCGGAGAAGCGCTTCAACCCCGCTCGACTCCGTGCGTCGCAGCATTTCTGCTTGATTCTTGATCTTCACCTCAACCGTCTGCTTCCAAAGGTTTTTCTTCAACGGCTCCGACATCTCCAGCTGAGCGGCCAGCGTTTTGGCGTGCGTTGTGTTGCCCGCAAAAGGCACGCTCATCGCTGTTGGGTGATGCAGTTTATCGCAAAAGACAATCGCTGCATTGTTCGCCGTCAACTCCTCAATCAACCGAAGCGACAACGTAATGCTGTGATTGTCGAGCACCATAAAGCCGATATCCTCGACCGGCACCGTCCGCACCTCGCCCTCGGGCTTCGGCGTATAAACCAACTGCCCGTTCTTAAAGGAGAGATGAGCCGGCGACTCGAAATAGACCGTTCGCTTTAGCATAGCTATTCCCCCATGAATTCGATTTCGCCAAGGACATTCAATTGAAAATCGCTTCCCTCAATCGCAATATTCATATTCTTGTAAGAAATACGCTGCAAAGGGTTTGGCGATTCAAAATCAAGCGATGACGGATATCTGGTTCCTCGCTTCTCAGCGTTTTCTTCAATCACCTTGCCCTTCTCTCTGGCCTCCATGTGATGCCGGAACACCATACGGGACTCGGCCATGGATAAGTCATTGACCTTATAAAGTCTACAGCTGATGTCTTTCGAAGAAAGGTCGAAGAGTTCTGAAGCGTCTTCCTTGCAGAAAATAACAAGCTGATCAGTATGGAGAACATATTTCAACCCTATATCTTTTTCTTTATAGCGAATGGACTCGGCAATGTTTACTCCATTTTTAACGGCATCCAGTGCACTGAATCCGGCATGTTGTACGTCTACTTCATCTGCGTACACTGCAACCACGTGAACAGTATCATTCTGGACATAGTAATTCTGTTTGTGCGGATAGCGCGACGGCGAGCCATGTAGCTTTAGGGGCAAGGGATTTTTCACCGACCCTACAAAACATCGGGCTTTTTTAATCGCAACACCTTTTGTCTCATTCATCCAAACAGTCTCCTTGAGCGCATCGGTAAAACTCGCACCCTGTGCACATCTTCGGCGAATGAGGTCCATTACCTTTTCTCGAACGGACTGATCTACAATTCGCTCACAGTCCGCCAAGTTTTTGAATCCAAAAAGGCCGCCAGCAGAGGCGTACACAAGCGGGACGCGAACGACCGTCTTCTCCTCCCCCCTCGCCTTTATTCGCCCGTAAAACGTATCCTTATGAAGCGATCCGCGAGCGGTTTTTCCCTGTTGAATCACCCGCTTGCCGCGCACCTTGGTATATCGTTTAGTTTGTTTTAACAGATGGTTCGGAGCGTAATGCGAAACGAGGATTTGATTTTTCAACTCCTTCATGTCCTCCGTAAATGTTTTCCAGGGTTTGGAAAAATGCGGTTTTTGAGGAACCGACGGATCGTTCATCTCATAGCTCTCGTACTGATGATAATACTGAGCCAGCTTATCGTACTGCTCCCGCGTCACACACGCCGCCACAATAGCATCAACTGTATGGTGCGCATGGTTGTCGCGGCTCTTTTCAACTCCCCAGCATCGACGGAAATCATCGGTCATTCTTCCATTCACCGTATGTACTGCCGGGAATACTGTTTTTAGATAGAGCCGTGCATATTTGGTGATAATTCGCGTATCGACCAGCTGGCTGTTTTTAAAGCCACCACTCACCTCAACCATCGTAAAGCGGCGATGCTTTCCGCGCAGATAGTCACGCTCGAACTGGAGAAGCAGCCGTTTTTGAATCGCATTGTCTTTCGCTTCTTTGGTGGCGGCATACTTGCTTTTCGGCTTCTGTTTTTCGATCAACTTGTCGAGTTCATCAACGCGATCCTGCCAATGATCAATCCGCCGCAAAATTTTCTCATGATCCGGGCAGTCATGCGGTATGCGGTTTTTCTTGCTCCGGTTGCATTCGCGATGAGCAACCGTTTTATTTTCCTGAGAGTTGTCGCAACAAAGACTCCGGGGAATAGTGTGTTCAATTTCCGACGCTTCGCTCAAAAGTTGATGGATATTGATTTCATCGTCGCAATACGGACAGCGGTGTTCCTGTTCTTCCCAAAACTGATATTTTAAAATTTCGTCTTCAGCCGCATCGCGACCTAATCGTTTTTTGATGATTTCGGCATACTCTTCTCGCTTCTTCTGATTGATCCGTTGCCATGAGCGGATAATAGCCGTAACTGCTCATCATCCTGTGTCTTGATTTTGATATTATTCAACACCTGCAGCATCCGGAACTCTTCAAACAACGGATGCGAGATCGGAGAACGCTTTTTCTTAGGTTCGAACGGGCATGTGGCCACGAGCCCTTTCTGCGATCTCAGGGGTCGCTGAAAGAAGATCGCTCGGTGCAGCGCGGACGCCAATTCTTCAGAAAGCTCCTGTTTCTCACAAATATGATTAAACTCGGATAAATAATGCTCATCACGCGACGTATGCACCTTTCGAATCTTCTCTCCGCTTCGATAACATTCCTCCCAGAAATACTGCCCCAAGGTCCGGCCGGCCATCTTCTTGGACAATTCGGCAATATCCTCTTTCACCACACCCGTCTCTTTTTCCGGCGTTGAATCCAAGCGGTTGCTTTTAAAACCGCGACGCTGTGCCATGTGATAAAAGGCTCGACCCAACTTATAACGATCCGCCTCATCATCTAAATTCAAAATCGATGTCGCCGCCAGCCAACGGAAGTAATACGGATTATCAAAAACTCCCCCATCCTTATCCTTCGGATCAGTCGTTCTGCACCATTCGCGGAAGGCCGGATTGTCAGGATAGACTTTCTTTGACTGCCACGCCTTCAACGACTCTTCTGACAGCGGAGGGCAAAACCCGGCCTTAGACAAAACCTTCAGCGTTTCAATCTTGCGTAGTTTCCTCCGGAACTTTAGCCGCCTAGCTGCCCGATAGCCGGTTCTCTCTGATGCCTTCGAGGATTCATTCCCCTTCTCGATCTTCACGCCTTCTGGGAAAACATGAACGCCTCGCTTCACCAGTTCAAACTCACCGCGCCCTAAATCATCCACAACACTCCAGCCAATACTGTTTGTTCCCAAATCCAGCCCAAGAATTCGTTTTCCCATCTTTCCGCTCCTTAACTTTGTATTGACTTCCAGTTCCTAAAAACCTAAACAGTTCCGCGTGAGAAGAAATTGAACTGTCTTTCCACAATAAGGCTATATGCCGAAGGGCTTGTCCCTTTTACCCCGCTTCGGCGGGGTTTTTTATTACCCCCGCAAATGCGGTATTCATCTTAAGGGTTTCTTCAAAAGGAGCGATGAAAATTCGCTCCTTTTTTTCATTCCTTCAACAAGCCTCTTTTCAACGCAAAACAGCCAATAGTGATTCAGACTTCCCTGGCGTTACAGGAGAGGATCGTATCCCTCTCCCATCTGGGAAATTCAAAACCACACTCTTCAACCCGAAGGCATATATCGTAATCCGATATATCACTTAGTGATATATACAGGCGCGGCTTCCATCCGCCGTCGCTCTTCGAGCTATGGCGGACAAGAGGGCTGGAAACATAATAAAGGAGTCGCAGTTACACTTTGCGATCTCTGCGGCTTTGCGTGGGATATTCTCTCTTCTGGATCAAAATAAAGCGCTCGCCGACCGCGAGCAGCCTCCAACTGTTGCTCTCCGCTTTGTTTTGTTGCCGCGCTTCGCGCCAGCCACTCTCCCTCGGGTCGTGTACAAACTTCGGCGCGCTCCAGAACGTCTTTCGGCGAGCCGGCGGCCTCAACATCGCCAACTGGAATGCTGGAAAAATTAAATCCGGGCGACCCGCGGAAGCACTCTCCCGAGTTCATGTTTTATGCGCTGTGCTCTTGATCTCAAAATGCGCAACCCTTAGCTTCTACCGATATGGAAACAAAAACCCAGCCAGCCATCCACGTCCGCCGCTACAAGGCCGTTTCAACCTGAACAACAAGCGCGTGAAAAAACCATCAACTACTTGTTTCTTTGAAAAAACAGATGTGATTGCGCCGTCACTTGGAAAACGTTTTTCCGGAATCAACGCAAGCATGCTCGCTGTCATACCCGAACAAACGCGGCTCGTAAATATTGCCGCGATGGGGTTCTATATTGACGGCAAAGACGTTCCGAAAATCCGCTTTGATCAGTTTTTCAAACACTGCCGAAATGACCGGCGTCGGATCTGGCATGCCAGAAGAAATATCGACATGCTGGCCGGGTTGATCTTGAAATTTGTTTTTCGATTTAAGCTGATTCTGATCTTCACATCGGCCGCCCAACGACACCACACCGGCATAACCCGCTTCTATTGCCGACACATGGAAGAAATCATCTCCCCGACATCCGCGGCAGCTGCCTATCTGACGAGGCAAGCCTGTGTCGTTCCGCACGGGGTGGATCCCGCCCGGTTTTTCCCTCCAGAAAACCGCGCTCTTGAGTGGGCGGAGCGAACCCTTTCTGGAAAGCATGGCATAGGGATCTTTGGACGCATCCGCCCCAACAAGGGAACCCGTGAGTTTGTGGAGGCGGCCATCCAGACCCTGAAATCCCGACCGGAATGGACCGCTGTAATTATCGGAGAAACCACGCCGGAACACATTCCTTTTGAACGAGAACTCCGCTCCCTGATTAAAAAGGCACACCTCGAAGATCGGATCCTCTTTATGGGATTCCAGAAAAACCCCGACGCAATACCACACTGGCTAAGAGCTCTGAGCATTGTGGCTTGCGCCAGCCACAAGGAGGGGTTCGGGCTTCCCTGCTTAGAAGCGATGGCTTCAGGTTGCGCGGTTATCGCCACGCACACAGGCGCCTGGCCTGAAATTATTCAGGATGACAAAAACGGACTGCTGATCCCTATAAAAAACAGCGGGGCCCTCGCGGAGGCTTTTGCAATGCTAATGGACAACCCCGAACAAAGAGAATCGATGGGGCTCGAAGCAAGACGCGCCATTTTAAACAACTACCGGATCAAAAACGAAGCCGAAGGAATCCAGGCGGTGTACGAAAAGATATTCAACAGATACAGGGTGATATGATCCCGCACATGATCCATCAGACGTGGAAGACAGATGACATTCCAGAGAACTTCCGTGCGTTCTCCGCAACCTGGCGAGACCTCAACCCGAATTGGATCTACCGGTTCTGGAGCGATCGCGATCTTCTTGAGTTCGTTGCAACTCACTATCCATCCTATCTCGATCTGTTTTGCAGCTATCGTCAGGGAGTCCAGAGAGCGGATGCGGGCCGTTATATGCTCCTGCACCATTTCGGGGGAATTTATGCCGATATGGATGCGGAATGCACCCAACCGCTTGATCCGCTTTCGTCAGAGGATCGGGTAATCCTTTGCGAGGAACCGAAAAGCCACTGGACAGGGGCAACAGAGCCCCGCGGATTGCCGATGATGCTGTTCAACGGGGTCATGGCCAGTCCGGCCGGCCATCCGTTCTGGCCCCATTTATTACAGCGAATGAACGATGTGCGACATGCATCCGATGTCCTTGATTCCACCGGCCCGTTCCTGCTGACCGGGTCGGCGCTTTCCTTCCCGGAAAAAGAGAGTCTTCAAATTGAGGGTGCCAACTTCTTTAACCCGATCGATACCTTTGGAAACTCGCCCTATGACCTCAACTCGGCAGAGTGTTACGCGATCCATCACTGGGCCGGCACGTGGTGGAATAAGTCGGAGACGGGATGGTGGAAACAAAAACGTACCAGTCTGGCCAGGAAGTATTACCGGGTAAAATCACAACTCCTCGGCGGAAAACGCCTGAACCCGCGGACCGCACGAGCAGCGGTTGCGCCGGATGCAATTTCGGCACCGTTGCCTACAGGGGAGAACATCGCCATTCTTGTTCCGGTACGTGATGCCAGTCAGCACCTCGCCGGTTTTCTGGCGGCCATCGATAACCTTGAGATTCCAAAGGAGCGACTAAAACTCGTCTTTTGCGAGGGAGACAGCCGCGACGATACCTATGAGCGGCTGGTTCAGCTCACCGATCCGCTGAAGCCGCTCTACCGCAACATTATCCTGCTCCGCAAAAACACCGGGAGCCGGTTCGATCCAGCGAAACGATGGCTTCCTTCTGTTCAGCGCACCCGCCGCGCCGGCCTCGCCAAGGCGCGCAACTGCCTGATCGATCACGGACTGGACGAAACGGACGACTGGGCCCTATGGATCGACGCCGATGTCTGGAGTTTCCCGGCAAACATTGTAGCGCAACTGATCGAAGCCAACGCGCGAATCGTGGCGCCGAACTGCGTCCTCAACCCCGGCGGCCCGAGTTTCGACCTGAACAGTTATATCTCCACACTGACGCGCCGGGATTATCGCTATTTCCGCATGATCAAAAACGGACTTTTTCAACCCCCAACAAACTACCCGTTCAGATTAAAGCTCAGCGACTTGCGCCACAGCGACCGTGTGCCACTGGACAGCGTCGGCGGAACCATGCTTTTGGTTGACGCCGCCCTTCACCGGGGCGGCCTTCGTTTCCCGGAACTCCCGTATGACCACCTGATTGAGACCGAGGCGTTCGGGTGTCTTGCGAAAGATTGCGGGGTCACACCGATTGGCCTGCCTCGTGTCGAAATTCTTCATGTGCCGTGGTAGGCACGGCCGGATTATTGAAACCCGTTTTTCACCGCAAAGTCCACCGCCTCAGAACCGAATCGAAGCCTTGCGGTTTTGTTTGCGGAAAGGATCTGCTTCAACATCATATTTGGATTCCTGCAGAGCTCGACAATATGCCGGGCGAGATCCTCGTCCGAGTCCGCCAACAGAACGTCCTCATGTTCAACCAGACCGAGCCCCTCAACCGCCACGGCCGTTGCCACAACAGGCAATCCGACGGCCATCGCCTCCAACACTTTAATTCGGGTTCCGCCGCCCTCCGAAAGAGGCACCACGGCAACGTGAGCCCGCTCATAAAACGGCACGAGACTCTCCGGATTAGCATGGAGCTCAACACCCGGCAACCCGGCCAGAGACTGTACAACCCGATCGGGATAACGACCTGTAAGAATCACTTTTGCGGCGGGGAACGTCTCGCGAACGTTCGGAAGAATTCCTCTAGCCAGTCGTTCCGCCGCCGCCACATTCGGCCAGTAACCAAGATGCCCGACAAAAAGCATCACCGGACTCTTTTCACATGATTGAATCCGCGGCTGGCATTCGCTCCGAAGCGGGGAACCCCCGGGGATGCAATTGGGGACCACATGGATCGATGCGGAGGGTTGATGGAGTGCAATCAGCCGTTCCCGATCCTGTTCCGAACAAACCCAAATTCGATCAACTCTTTTCAGAGATTTTTTTTCCAGCCGCCTGACCCGGGCGGCATCCTTTCTGAAAGCAACAGTCTGCCGTTGTGAAGCGAGGTCAGACTCAATGTTGTGCATATCCAGAATGAGACATTTCGTCAGCGACCGAACAGGTTTCAAGAGTGCCGCCAATGGAATGCCTTCAACAAGGATGGTATCTGGACGGAAATCCCGGATGGTTTCTAAAAGGCGCGACAGGGCTGTGCGCGAAATCCGGGTTTCAACACTGCACCGCCGGGATGACAACGATTTCGACCGTTCGTCCAGTACACCGACGGAGAAAAATTCAATTTGGGGATTATGATCAATCCGTTCAGATCCGCCCGGACGAATCGAGACCACTCGCACCCGCCCCAACTTCCCGAGGGATTTGGCATTTTGATGATTTCGAAGATCGGCTCCTGACACGGGTGGTGACGCGCTGTCCACAGTTACAAGGAGCGTGCGTCGAGAGCGGCTTGCCACCTCAACGGCTCGCTGGCCGACGACCGGCTTACATACGCCGAGACGCTGAAAAATGCCGCCGACTTTAATGCGAAGATTATACCGAAACACCCTGACGGTCGGACGAAAACAGGGATGCGCGCGGACAAGTCGCAGGATGCCTTCGGCCTCCGAATACTGGCGGTCTATGATGAGTTGTCGCGCAATTCGGAGCGCAACCCAGGCGATCCGCTGCTTCAAGGCGGCGTCCGGAATCCCGTAGCTTGCGAGGATTCTAAACGCGCGGGCTATACCGAGCAGCGTCTTGCGGGGTGCCGAGATGTAGCGCCGTGACATCCTCGCCTCATCCAGCTTGTAAATCAGAACAGGTTCTGCGGATGTCACAACGCGAACCCGGGTGAGAAGAGCCGTCCAGTAACAGGTGTCTTCATCCAGCCCGATCGTCTCGGGGAAACGAATCCCGGCGGCTTGGGCGGTCACAATCATGGCGCTCCCCATCGCGATGGGCCACAACTCATTCGCGAGGTAACGAATCACATTCTCATCGCAATCCTCGGTGTAACCGTGCGGGATCTTAATTTTATCCTGCCGGCTTGCTGTTTGCCGAATACAGGCCCCGATGGCCAGACCCGCCGCGGGATTTTCAATCAGCAGCCCGGCAAGAATTGTTAACGCTCCGGAAATCAATTCATCATCGGCATCCATGAAAAACAGAAACTTTCCCTGAGCCTGCGCGATCCCGAAGTTCCTTGCCGCACCCGCCGTTCCACAGGCGGCGGGAAGGATGAAAAGCGGCAACCCGTACCGCTCGGCACTGTTTTTTGCGATCTCTACAGTGGCATCCCCGGATCCATCGTCGACAAGAAGGATCTCTTTGATCAGACCCGCATCAGGAAGCAGGCTGCGCAGCAAGGCGGCAATCGTCGACGCGGCATTGCGCGCCGGAATAACAACAGAAATTATTTTTTCCGGGTTCATCTCAGAAGTTGAAAAATCAGTTGGGCTCAAACCGGCCCCGGCCCAGCAGGCGATCATGAAACACCTTCAGGCGGGAAGCGGGCGAGAGCGAGAGGCTCTGAAGGCTTTCAACGGTCCGGGGAACCACATCGAACGGCGATTGATTCGGCAACCAGTTATAACCGAGCCCCTCTTTGAGTTTTGAAGGAGCACTCAACACATACCCCCCCAGCGCTTTCACATGACCCGCGCGCCGGAATCCGAAGTGGAGGCTTGAGGAAATGATTGGCACGGCCATTTTTAGATAAACGTGAAACCCGTGCGGGCTCTTGGCAACCGGAGTTGAGGCCGCAAGCGATTCATTTTCTCTTTTCCACCGCCGGTATATAGACGGACTGTCAAAATCGAGGATGACCAGATCCCGATACCCGCCAATGATTCCGATATTCCCCTCATACCCATCGAACCAGCTTTTAAGGGTCTCGGCAGATGGCGGCTGCTGGGAGAGATGAAAAACAATGCTATCGAAGCAGAGCTCCTTGAGATATTTATGCCGGGTCTGCAGGTGAAGCGGAGCGTACCCGATGGTCTCGATATCGAGATGTCGGCCTCCCCGGCTAACGGGGACGCACAGAAAGCCATGTGATAAAAGTTCCAGTGCGTAATCAACCATTGTCGTCGCGCCCCCGTTTGTTCCTGTTTTATGGTGTATAGTGGCATCCGTATATGAAGGATAAAACCTAAAAGGGAAATCCAATTTTCCCCCGAAAGCGCAACGATAGATGATTTTTCTGAAAGCCCGAAGCGCAGATCATTGTCTGAAAGAAAACAACGACCATCAGGAGTGGTTAACCAACGAACCAACTGCTCGGGAATATTTTGATTATTCAAAGTTGAAAAAACTTAGATATGATCGCCCTCGCAAAACCACAGAGCCGCAGAACCATCTTAACCGAAAAATTGGTGAGAAGGTCGGGGTTTTTATTGAGGAACAAATTCATCCGCATTAAACTGAGTCTCTAAATCTGACCATTCATGGTAAATCACAAAAACAAAACCGCTCGTAGAGAAACATTATGAAACAAGGGCTGAAACTTATTTTTCAACACCTCTCCGGGCTACTCACAAAAAAAATTAACGGTTCGTGTGTATGCGCATTAATCACAAAAACAGATGTCGGCCTGTTTGCCGTTGATCCAGAAGATTTTGCTGTCGGGCGGGAATTACGAATGCACGGCAAGTATGGCACGGATGAGATCGAAAGAGTAAAGCCATTCCTTACACCCGACAGTAGAGCCCTAATCGTTGGAGCCCACATCGGAACGCTGGCAATCCCCATATCAAAATTATGCAAAGAGGTTGTCGCTATTGAGGCGAATCCAAACACCTACGAGCTTTTAACAAAAAACATCACTCTAAATGCTGCATCCAATTGCCAAGCCATAAACATTGCGGCCAGCAACAAAGAAGAAACCCTGCAATTTTTGCTAAGCAGGTCAAATTCAGGCGGCAGCAAACGGGTTCCGAAAAACAAAGAATATATATACTACTATGACAAGCCGGAAGAGGTGTCTGTCAATGCATTTAGCCTTGATCAATACTTAGACGACACCGAGTTTGATATTATCGTCATGGACATAGAGGGATCAGAGTATTTTGCTCTGCAAGGAATGCAAAACATCCTCTCAAAGGCGAAGCTTCTTGCTGTTGAGTTTATTCCGCACCACCTGAAAAATGTGAGCGGCGTAACCGTAGCTCAATTCTTATCTGTCATTGAACTCCACTTTTCCAGATTAACAATCCCAACCCAAAACATAACCGTAGAGGCTCCGGGTTTTCTTCCCACCTTGTCAGATATGTATAATCGCGAACAAGGGGACGAAGGCATCCTATTCACGAACGTCTAACAACCGCCCACGTCCTACCCAACATCATATTCAAAACTCGCTGTTTACGTCCCGCCTTCGGCGACGACGGAAGATCACGTTCCATCCTTGTGTTCTCTGCGATCTCTGACAGCAAAACCCGCCCTGCGGCCGCCCCTACGCAGGCGGGGATTCCGTGTGCTCCGTGTATGAACCCCTCCTTCGTCACTATTTTATGCTGCGCTTCGACACCGTGATTAACGACTATTTCTGTGACTGCAGCCGCTCTTTCAATGTCGTGACGCGTTCGCGGGATTCGGAGCGGCTTACAGCAAGCCCCATGGCCTTTTTGGTTCCGATGAGGACGGCAAATTTTTTGGCGCGGGTGACGGCGGTGTAGAGAAGACTCCGCTGGAGCAAAACGAAGTGCTGGGTGTGCATCGGGATGATGACGCAGGGATATTCACTCCCCTGAGATTTATGAATGGTAATGGCGTAGGCATGCACCAGTTCGTCGAGCTCGCGAAACTGATAGCTCACTTTCCGGTCGTCAATTTTGACGACGACATCCCCGTTCATTTCATCAACAGCAGCAATGCGTCCAAGGTCGCCGTTAAAGACCTCTTTATCGTAATCGTTTTCGGTCTGCATCACGCGGTCGCCCTCGCGGAAGACCACGCCGAATCGCTCCACCTGATTTCCGCGCGGGTTGAGCAGTGCCTGCATCACCTGATTGAGGTTTTTGGCACCGAGCTCGCCCTTCTGCATCGGGGTGAGAATCTGAATATCGTCAATCGGATTAAAGCCGAGCCGCCGGGGAATCGATTCGCTGACCATTTTTTGAATGATGCTGAGCGCGCGGGCGGCCTCTTCGGCTTCGACAAAATAGAGGTCGGACGATTTATCGCCCTCGTCCGGAAATTCGGGAAGCATTCCCTGATTGATGCGGTGCGCGCCGGTGACGATGCGGCTTTCGGCGGCCTGCCGGAAAATTTCGGTCAGGCTGACCACCGGAACGGCTCCGGACGCGATGATATCGCGCAGCACACGCCCCGGGCCGACGGACGGAAGCTGGTCGGCATCGCCGACAAAAATGACAGCGGCGCGCCCGGGAACCGCCTGCAAAAACTGCTGGGCGAGGATCTGATCGATCATGCTGGATTCATCAATAATAAAAATGTCACCGTCGAGCGGGTTGCGGTCGTCGTGAATGAAGCCGCCGGTTCCGGGATTAAATTTCAGCAACCGGTGGATGGTCTTGGCTTCGAGCCCGGTCGTCTCACTGAGCCGCTTGGCGGCGCGCCCGGTCGGCGCGCAAAGCGCAATCCGCATTTTCTTTGCCTTCAGAACCTGAATGATCGAATTGACCAGCGTGGTCTTGCCGACGCCGGGGCCGCCGGTGATCACCATCACCTTGGCCTGCAAGGCAATCTGCAAAGCTTTGCACTGATTTTCGGAGAGCTCGATTTTCCCCTTCTTCTGCACCCATTCGAGCGCTTTTTCGAAATCAATCGGCGGACAGGGATGTTTTCCGACACCGAGCTCGGCGAGCTTTTTGGCGAAGTTCCATTCCGCGAAATAGAGTTTGGGCAGATAGATCAGGTTGCGGCCCTGCCGGTCTTCATCGTGAACCAGCCGTTTGTTCTCAATCAGATGATCAAGTGCTCCGGCGACCTGCTCCGGCGGAATGTCGAGCATCTCGACGGTCTTGCTCTGCAGGTCGCCGCGCGGTGCGGCGCAGTGGCCGTTCGTGGTGAGCTCCTGCAAAACATATTCGATGCCGGCGCGGGCGCGCAGCTCGGAATCTTTGGCAATGCCGAGGGTCTGAGCGATCTCGTCGGCGATCCGGAAGCCGATTCCGCGAATGTCGCGAGCGAGGCAGTAGGGATCGCGCTGAATCAGCTCGATGGCGCGCTCGCCGTAGGTTTTGTAGATGCGAAAAGCGCGCGCGGTGCTGACCCCGTGGCTGAACAGGAAGCTCATGATTTCGCGGATGCCCTTTTGCTCTTCCCATGCCGCACGAATATTTGCCCGGCGGCCCGGCCCGATCCCCTCGACCGTCTGCAACTTGGCCGACGAGTGTTCGATGACATCAAACACATCGCGCCCGAAGGCGGCAACCAGCCGTTCAGCATATTCTTTGCCGATGCCGCGAATGATTCCCGAGCCGAGAAATTTTTTGATTCCGTCGATGGTGTCGGGCGCGGAAACCCGCATCGACTCCGCCTTAAACTGCGGGCCGTAATGAGCGTCACTGATCCACTCGCCTTCGGCGGCCAGCCATTCGCCGGGGTTGACGCTCGACGCCGTGCCGACGACGGTTACGGGATCTTTATGGCCGCGCACGTTTACACGAAGAACGGCGTAACCGTTTTCCTCATTACAAAAGACAACCCGCTCAACCTGTCCGTCGAGGCGGGTATCATCCCTGAGCTGTTTGCGGGGAGCGTTCACTCCACGGGCGCGGGGCTGAGCAGTTCGATTTTTTCCGGAACCAGAAACGGAGTTTCCAGCCCGGCGGCCCAGTAGGCTTTTCCGGAGAGCGAAAGCAAACGCCCGTTCAGCGCCGCCATCTGCTGTT
>JAEIOF010000013.1 GCA_016342445.1 Verrucomicrobiota bacterium
GGATAAGGAACTTGAGCGGGTGATTCGCGAAAATAATGTCCAAACCCTGGAAGAGCTGACCAACGACTGCAAGGCGGGCGGCGGTTGCGGAAACTGTATTCCGGAACTGGAGAAAATTATCGAGCGCGTACACGGCGCGATGACGGCGGAATCCGGAGCGCCGGAGAAAATGCCGATGACCAATTTGCAGAAAATTCATCTGATCGAAGATGTGATCGACCGCGAAATCCGTCCGGCGCTGCGTCAGGACGGCGGCGACCTGGAGCTGATCGATGTGGACGGCAATACCGTGAAGGTCCGTTTCCGCGGTGCCTGTTCCGGGTGCATCATTTCTGAGATCACGCTCAAGGATGTTGTGGAAGCGCGACTGAAAGAAAATGTTTCTGAAGAGATCCGCGTTGAGGAGGTTAAATAATGCGCACGGTCTATTTGGATAATAACGCGACGACGCAGATCGCGGATGAAGTCCGCGAGGCGATGATTCCGTTTTTGACAGAGCTGTGGGGCAATCCGTCGAGCATGCACACTTTTGGCGGACAGACAAAAAAACATATCGAGGCCGCCCGCGAGCAGGTCGCCGCGCTGATCGGCGCGGCCGACCCGCAGGAGATCACCTTCACCAGCTGCGGGTCGGAAAGCAACAATCTGGCCATTCGCGGCGGGGCAGAAGCGATGGATAAGCCGCCGAACATTCTCACCTCCAAGGTGGAGCACGCCGCCGTTTCCGGTCCGTGCCACTATTTGGAAGACCGCGGGTTTCGGCTGACCAAGCTGGATGTGGACGAAGGCGGACGTTTGAATTTGGATGCGCTGCGGCGCGAAGTGAAGTCCGGCAAAAGCCTGGCGTCGTTCATGTGGGCCAATAATGAAACCGGGGTGATTTTCCCTGTTGGCCTGATCGGCGAGATGGTGCATGAGTTTGGTGGAATTTTCCATACGGACGGGGTACAGGCGGTCGGTAAAATTCCGATGAAAGTGAGCGAACTGCCGATTGATATGCTGTCGCTCTCCGGACACAAAATCCATGCGCCCAAGGGAGTTGGCGCGCTTTATATCCGGCGCGGCACTAAGGTGAAGCCGCTGATCCTCGGCGGGCACCAGGAACGCGGACGGCGGGCCGGAACCGAAAACGTGCCGTATATCGTCGGTCTCGGCGTGGCCTGTGAGCTGGCGGGAAAACATCTGAGCGAAGAGAACACCCGTGTCAAAGCGATGCGCGACCGGCTCGAAGCAGGCCTGCTCGCCAGTTGTCCCGGTGCCAAGGTGAATGGCGACACCAAGAGCCGTCTGCCGAACACCACGAATATCAGTTTTGAATATATCGAAGGAGAAGCCATTTTGCTAATGCTCGATGATCGTGGCATCTGCGCTTCAACCGGCTCGGCCTGCGCCTCCGGTTCGCTCGAGCCGTCGCACGTTCTGCGCGCGATGAGCGTGGCGGGAACCTCGGTTCACGGATCGATCCGTTTCAGCCTCAGCACCTATAATACGGAAGAAGACGTTGACGCGGTATTGACCGAGCTACCGAAAATAGTAAAACGTCTCCGTGAACTTTCACCCTTTGTTTCTTAATCCTTGAAGGAGTCATCATGAGCCATGCGTTAACGAAAATTGAAATCCCCGGTGCCCCGAAACCGCGCAGCGGGAAAGTCCGCGAAATTTTTGAACTCGACGACCAGCTTCTGTTTGTCGCCAGCGACCGCATCTCCGCGTTTGATTGTGTGATGCCCAATGGCATTCCGCAAAAGGGTGAAGTGCTCACGCAGATCTCTAAATTCTGGTTTGAGCGAACCGGAGACATCGTGAAAAACCATATGATCTCTGTGGACGTGGCCGACTTTCCTGCTCCATTCAATAAGCATGCCGACCAGCTGGCAGGCCGCTCCATGCTCGTTAAAAAGACCACAGTGTTTCCCGTCGAGTGCATCGTGCGCGGCTATCTGATCGGTTCCGGCTGGAAAGAATATCAGCAGAGCGGAACCATCGGTGGCATGCCGCTTCGTCCCGGCTATCAAATGGCAGACAAGCTCGACGAACCGATCTTCACCCCGTCCACCAAGGCGGAGCAGGGCCTGCACGATGAAAACATCTCCTTTGAAACGGCCAAAGAAATTGTTGGCGAAGAGAAAGCCGAAAAGCTTAAGGCCATCAGCTTGGCGCTCTATAAACAGGCGGCTGAATACGCGCTGACCAAAGGCATCATCATTGCCGACACCAAGTTTGAATTCGGCGAACTCGACGGCGAAATCATCCTGATCGACGAAGCCCTTACGCCGGACAGCTCGCGCTTCTGGCCCGCCGACACCTACCAGGTTGGCTCTTCGCCGATGTCGTTCGACAAGCAGTTCGTGCGCGACTATCTCGAAACGCTCGATTGGGACAAAACCCCGCCCGCGCCCGCGCTGCCGGAAGAGATCCTTAAGAAATCTCAAGCGAAGTATCTGGAAGCCTACGAGCGGCTCACCGGAGAAACCCTCTGAGAGCGCTCTTAGAGCAGTTTCTGGATTATATCAGCCTCGAACGGGGTCTTAGCAAAAACACGCGCTCTGCCTATGCGGATGATATCAGTCGCTTTCTTGACGATCTGGCAAAACAGAATGTGACGTCGATTAACGACGTCACCCGAAAACAGATCCTTGCCCATCTGCTTTCCGAGAAAGCGCGCGGGCTGGCCGCCAACTCGCTCTCCCGTCATTTGGTTTCGCTGAAGGTGTTTTTCCGCTATCTCGCACAGGAGGGGTTGCTCAGTATCAACGTGGCGGAGACGATGGATTCGCCCAAGGTCTGGAAGATGCTTCCGAGCGTGCTGACGCCGAAGGAGATCGATCGGCTGTTCGCCGCCCCGGATCTGAAAAAACCTCTGGGCGTTCGCAATCGCGCATTGCTGGAGTTGCTCTACGCATCCGGACTGCGCGTCTCGGAGCTGGCGGGATTGCAACAGTCTGATCTGCATTTTGATGAACGGTTTTTGCGGTGTATCGGCAAGGGACGCAAGGAGCGCGTTGTTCCTGTCGGCGGCACGGCTATCAAGTGGGTTCAGCAGTATCTTAAAGAAGTCCGCCCGCAACTGACTCCCGGCGATCAGGAGCAGACGGTTTTCCTGAGTAAGCGACGGCAACCGATGTCGCGCAAAACGATTTGGGACATGATCAAAAAATGTGCGCGCGATGCCGGGATCACAAAAAAAGTTTATCCGCACTCCTTGCGCCATTCCTTTGCCAGCCATTTGCTGGCCAACGGCGCGGAACTGCGCATTATTCAGGAGATGCTTGGCCACGCCGACATCGCGACCACGCAGATCTATACCCACGTTGATCCTGACCGCCTCAAAGGGGTCCACCGTCAGTTCCACCCGCGCGCTTAATCGCCGGCAAAAAGACTAGAGCAAATTCGGAAAATCTATAGCCGGTGTCGCTAAATACTTTTCCACCTCTGCACGGCAGCCGTTCCGCCTGCTTTAAAACGGCCGCAGCTTCTTCTGAAACGCTCTAATGATCGCAGATGTTCGCCCCAGACTGAAGTGTTCCCGAAAGATGGCTTTTTAACCATTGGAAAAAGTGAAGCCAGCCAGTATGCAATGACTTTCACGAGTTGAGGGTTTATGATACGAGGAGTGCTATGAGTGCAGTTGAAATACTTTGCAGTGAGTGCGGGGCGGAGGCGTTTTTGAATCGCGAGCCGGTTTACGAGGGGTTCACAAAGACGGGGGAGCGGTTGAGCTGTTCGGCCTGCGGGTTTGTGTTCGCCTCGGAGGAGGCGGTTCCGTTTAAAGAAGCCGCGGCCGCACCGCAGATTTTCACGGAGGCGGATCGTTCAAAAAAGGTTCGGGTTTTTGATGAAGGGGAGCAGCTCATGTTTTGCCGCTATTGTGCGAGCTATGTGGTGAACCCGTTCATGCAGTTTTGTTCGCATCACAAAAAAGAGGTACAGGCGACCGATTCCTGCTCTGACTTTCGTCCATCTGACCCTGAAGAATCTTTGAAGAAACCTGTTTTTTGAGGGCAGTTTTTTTCCGCATTCTATCGTTGGAACAATACCTGCTTCTTACTTTTGAGAAAAGGGGGTGTCTCCATGGACGCAAAGCTATATTTGACCATTCTGGCGGTCGGGTTATTCTCAATTATAAATCCGGCTTCCGCGGAAAAAGTTAAGTTGCCCGGCTTTTCGAGCCTTAAGGCTCCAAAAATTATCAACTTTGATAATGTTAGGAGCGGGTCTGTTTTCGATCCGGATTTTCCTGGTAATTTCAAGAAAAAGGCGGAGGCGGTTGCACGCTTGCCTTTCGTCTATATTCAAAACTCGCAACTGGCAGATCACTACCGCAGGGAGCCCGTGCTATTCGGGTTTTTGACTTTGTTTTCGTCCGTTGCGCTGGGCGCGCTGGGTTTCATTTTTCACCTGATTCACCACGATTCTCGTTTTTACTGATCCGCAGGGTTACGATTTCCGGCTGACCATTTGAAGTGCCAGCGCCTTGAGCGTTGCGCCGTCCGGCAGAGAATCCGCCGCGGCGCAGGACGTATCCGTTAGTTCCTGAGCGCGGGCGCGGGCGGCGTCCGCGCCGTGCACCGTCACCCACGTCATTTTTCCATTGGCCATATCTGAACCGATGTCTTTGCCCAATTCTTCGACCGTGCCGCTTTCGTCGAGCAGATCGTCGACAATTTGGAATGCCAGTCCGAGGTTTTCGCCGTATTCCGCGAGTTTTTCCAAGGTTTGGACGCTGACGTCGGCGCAAAGGCCGCCCATTACACACGCCGCTCGGATCAGCGCGGCGGTTTTGTTGCGGTGGATATACTCCACCAGCTCCGCGTCGGGAATTTGACCTTCTGCATTTAAATCTTCGGCCTGTCCGCCGATCACGCCGCGGCTGCCCGCCGCGCGCGCCAACTCTAACGCCAGCCCTCCCGCTTGAGGGTGCAGGGCGAGAACTTCAAATGCCTGAGTCAGTAGAGCATCGCCTGCCAGAATGGCTGTGGCTTCATCGAAAGCAATGTGACAGGTTGGGCGTCCGCGCCGCAGGGTATCATCGTCCATCGCGGGCAGGTCGTCGTGAATTAGCGTGTAGGTGTGGAGCAGTTCGAGCGCGCAGGCCGCATGGATTGCCTGTTCGACCGTGCCGCCGCAGGCCTCGCAGGCGGCAATACAAAGGACGGGGCGCAACCGCTTGCCGCCGGCAAAAACGCTGTAGCGCATGGCTTCGTGGAGTCGTGTCGGACGTTCGGTTGAGGGCGGGAGCACGGTATCGAGTTCCGTATTCACGGATTCGGCCCGTTTTTTCAGATAAAGAATCAGATCATTCATAGCGTGGATGATAGCTCAAGGTCTTCATTAGTAAAGGAATAGCAAGGCAGAATGGTTTGACAGCGACGGGGACTGAATTCTACTATCTCAGCTCATTTTGTAGATAGGAACGATAACCAACCAAAACGGGGAAGCTTCGCATGAAAGACAGAAAAGAATTTTATAATCTGCTGGCCGAAATTGACGGAAAACCGTTTGCCGAGTACGAAAAAATCATCGGTGACTTCGATTTTGCACGCTATGTCATCAAATGCCCCCGAATTGATATAACGCCTGATGGCGTGAGCCCGGTTTTTGTTATTCGTGTTCCCCAGTCTATTGCCGAGCTCCCCGGTCATCTCTACGACTCACCCGTTCGTCGTACCGCGCTCGAAGATATGCTGACCCGCAATCTGTCTGAGGCTGCCGCACAGATCGCCCACTTCAATGAAAGCGGATGGGCCCGCCGCAACATTCTTGTCGCGGAACCTGGTCAGAAAATCCTTCCGCGCACCTCGGTGGTTGTCACCAAGGAATATATTGATGCCTGCATTCGCATCGCACTTCCCTATAAGGTTTTTGCGGGCGGGGCCGAAAACGGCCGCATCGTGGATTCAGAAATGGCCCGGAAAGTTTTCTTTGATGATCTTCCTGCGGTGATCAGCGGAAGTCTCTTCTGCTGTAATTTGAACCTTGCCGAAGCTGAAAACTTTGTGAACACCATGGAGGATGCCGACCGCGTCCGCCAGACGCTCGCCACGCTCGGACTGGTCAGTTTTGTGGGGGAAGGTTCGCTGCTCGGTCGTGAGCGCGATAGCGATCTGCCGGACTATGACAACATCGAACCGTTTGAAGTTGAAGAATCGGCTCAGATTGAGATTGGGGTTCCGAATGCCGGCAGCGTGAGGGGGCTCGGTATTCCGGCCGGTCTGACGGTGATTCTTGGCGATGCCGCCAAAGGCCGTAAAGATTTTATGGACGCACTGGCCTCCGGCGTGTTCAACCACATTCCCGGTGATGGCCGTGAAAGTGTCATCACCGTTGCTGATGCCGTTCAGATTTCAATGGATCGCGGACGCTGCATTCAGGAAATCAATATCACGCCGTTCCTTCTGGAAGTTGAGGGAGGCGACCCCGCCTCCTACAGCACGGACAGTGCGGACTCCTTCACCTCACAGGCCGCCTCCGCCATCGAAGCGCTTGAAGTGGGCGCCCGCGTTCTGATTGTTGATGAAAACAGCTCTGCACCCGCGTTTCTTACCACCGATGCCCGCGTGGCCGGTTTGCTCGACGAAACCCCTCGTGCATCGCTCGCCCAACGGGCCCGTCAGATGGTCGATGAGCTCGGTATCTCTCTGATCATCGGCGGCGAAAACCTCGTGGCCGAATACATCCCGATCGCTGACACCATTCTGAAAGTCGAAGACTTCCAGGTCACCGACATCACTGAAGAGGCCAAAGCCCTTGAGTTGAGCCTGCCGCCCGAAGCTCCGGCTGTTAATCTCGGCCCGATGCTTGCGCGTTCGCGCTGGATCATGCCCAGCAGTATCGACGCCGCCGTTGGCCGCATCGATGTGGTCATCGAAGCGCTGGATCTTAAAGCCATTCAGTTCGGACGTTCAGTGATTGAGCTCGATGCGATCACACAGATTGCTGATGAGAATCAAACCCGTACCATCGGTCTGCTTCTCTATTACGCCAAGCTGCGCTACATGCAGGAAGGCTACCCGCTGCGCGAAATGCTCGACATGATCGACCGCGACCTCAGTGGCGAAGGACTCGCCAGCATCACCCGCGACCGTCGCGGCGATCTGGCACGTCCGCGCCGCTACGAGCTGGCTGCCGCGCTCAACCGCCTGCCCACCTTCCGCGTCTCGCACGCGACAGAATAAGAGGCGGTCAAACATCAAACGTGAAGGTCGAAAGTCGCGGATTATTCCTGGCTTTCGACCTTTGGCTTTAAGACCTTCGACATGAAGCTTGTCATACAACGTGTGAAATCAGCAAAAGTGGATGTTGGTGGAAAAACCGTCGGCGAGATCGGAAGCGGCCTTCTCGTTTTAGTCGGCGTGTCGCGCGACGACACCGCTGCCGATGCCGGGCACCTCGCCAAAAAAACCGCCAATCTGCGAATATTCGACGACGAAGCCTGCGTCATGAACCGTTCTGTTTTTGAAACCGGCGGATCCATCCTTGTCGTCAGCCAATTCACCCTCTGCGGCGACTGCAAAAAAGGCAACCGTCCGAGCTACATTGCCGCCGCTCCGTCGGAGAAAGGCTTGAAGCTCTACGAGGAATATGTCAAACAGCTCCGCGAACTCGGCCCGCGCGTAGAAACCGGAACCTTTCAGGCCGAAATGGAAGTCCACCTCGTCAACGATGGCCCCGTGACCCTGATTTTAGAAAGCACCGGAAAAAGATAAGGAAAAACCATGGCAAAACAGAAAACGACAGTGGGAACCATTAATAAAGAGGTGCTTTCTTTTACGGCGGGGAGGGATGTTGAACTCGACATCAACCTCATTAAAGCCGACTGCGTTGGCACCGCCGCGCATGTGACAATGCTTTCACAAATGACACCCGCCATCATCACCGAGGCGGAATGTAAAAAAGTGATCCAGGAGCTGACGGGGATCATCGCGAAAGCGGCGGATGGAAAATTTAAGATCCGCCTCGCCGATCAGGATGTCCATCTGGCGGTGGAGCGCACGCTGACCGAAACGCTGGGCGACCTTGGGAAGAAAGTTCACACCTGCCGCAGCCGGAACGATCAGGTAGCTCTCGATCTGCGCCTGTATGCCCGCGAAGAACTTCTCGGAACACTCGAAGAGGCCGTGGCGTTGATTTCCGCGCTGCTTGCCTTTGGCAAGAAGCATCAAAAAGTTCCAATGGTCGGAAGAACCCATATGCAGCCGGGGATGCCGTCGTCGGTCGGCCTTTGGGCCTCCGCCCATGCAGAAAGCCTGCTCGATGATTGTGTGTTACTCGTCAGTGCATACGAACTGAACGATCAGTGCCCGCTCGGTTCCGCCGCCAGCTACGGTGTGCCGTTGGACATCGACCGCGAACTGGTCTCCGATCTTCTCGGCTTCCATTGCCCCATTCACAATGTGCTCTACGCCAATAATGCTCGCGGCAAAAACGAAAGTATTATTCTCGGGGCGATGAGTCAGGTGATGCTTTCGCTTTCGCGTATGGCTCAGGATCTGATGCTCTTTACCATGCCGGAATTCGGCTACTTTACGCTTCCGGATGAATTGACGACCGGAAGCAGCATCATGCCGCAGAAAAAAAACCCGGATGTGATTGAGCTTGTTCGCGCCCGCGCCTCGCGCGTGAAGGCGTGTGAGCTGGCGGTTTACGATCTCATCAAAGGATCGCCCTCCGGCTACAACCGCGACCTGCAGGATGCAAAAGAACCCTTCATGGAAGGCATCACCACGACTCGCGCCTGCCTGCGAGTACTCGCTCCGTATGTTCAGGCGATTCAGGTGAACAAGGATAAACTGCTGGCCGGGTTTACGCCGGATGTGTTTGCAACCGATCGTGCGCTCGAGCTGGTGGGCGAGGGGATGGCGTTCCGCGACGCCTATCATCACGTTAAAGAAAATCTCGGTGAACTGGAGAGCATCAACCCCTCTAAAGCGATTTTGCAGAAGACGCATCTCGGTGCGCCGCTGGGAATTGACTGGGCTCTGCTGAAAGAACGCACGACTGCCGTGGCGGGAGTGGTTTCCGACGAACGCGAGTTCATAGGCAACGCTGTTAAAGAACTTTTGAGCGTCTGATGGAAATCATCACCAGTGTTCAAAATGAGCGGGTGAAGCGGATTGTGAAACTTCAGCGAAAGGCCTCGGCCCGCCGCGAGGCGGGACTGACCGTGATCGAAGGCGCGCGCGAGGTTTCCCGCGCGATTGAAAATGGATGGCATCCGACCGAGCTCTGGGTCGGCAGCGCCGACGGGCTTGCTTTTTTCAAAACCTTGGAAGTCGGCAGCGCCGACAGGCCTGTTGTTTTTCAGGCCTCGGAAGAGGTCATGGATAAAATTTCTTATCGAGAAAACCCGGACGGGGTTTTGGCGGTGGGCCCGCTGGTCGGCAAGACACTGGCGGAGCTGGAGCTTCCGGAGAATCCGCTGATTCTGGTGGCGGAGGGGGTGGAGAAGCCGGGGAACCTCGGGGCGTTGTTGCGTACCGCCGACGGCGCGGGCGCGGACGCGGCCATCGTCTGCGATGCGGCGACGGATTTGAATAATCCCAATGTGATCCGCAACAGCATTGGAACACTCTTTTATCTGCCGATTGCAGAAGCAACTTCAGAGGAGGCGATTGCTTTTTTGAAAGAGAGGGGCATTCGAATTCTTTCGGCCGTTCCGGATGCGGACGCGGTTTATACCGATGTGGATTTAACCGGCCCGCTGGCGATCGCCGTTGGGGCTGAAGATGTCGGTCTTTCCAACCATTGGAAGCAGGCTGAGCCTGCACCCATAAATTTTTCCGAACCTTGGAAAAACTTGCAGGTAAAAATTCCAATGCTTGGAAAAAACGATTCGCTGAATGTCTCGGTTTCGGCTGCGGTTTTGCTTTACGAGGCGGTCCGCCAAAGAAAATAAACTTTTCCCCTTGCATGACGTCAGGAAAAGTCTATCTTCCCCCACTTACAAGTGACTGCGGGGTGGAGCAGTCTGGTAGCTCGTCAGGCTCATAACCTGAAGGTCCTTGGTTCAAATCCAAGCCCCGCTACCAATTCGGTCACTTGGAAAAAAGCCAGCCAACCGGCTGGTTTTTTTGTGCCCGGACGGGGCGGGGTGCAGAACCTTGGTTCACGTCCCGCGAAGCGACAGCGCCCGGAGGGCTGAGGCCGCAGCAAATCCAAGCCCTGCTGCCAATTCAGTCACTTGAAAAAGCCAGCCGGCCGGCTGGTTTTTTTTATTCCCGGGTGGATTCAGCAACCCATTTCAGAAACGCCGGATTGCCGCTTTCGATGGGAAAAACAACGATGCAGGGGCAGTCGTAGGGGTGAAGTTCTTTTATTCGAACTGTCAATTTTTCGACCCGCTCTTCGGCGGTTTTTAGAATCAGTACGGCTTCGTTTTCGCGGCAGAGTTTGCCCTCCCAATGAAAGATGGAGGTGACGCCGGCGAAAATGTTGGCGCAGGCCGCCAGCTTTTCCGTCACAACCGCTTCGGCGATCTGTTCCGCCTCAGCAACGCCGGGCGCGGTCACATAAACCAGCTTTAGACTCATTCGTTTTTCCAATCATTGGAAAGATGAACCGAATTCGCTTCGGGCGGGCCCCACGAGCCGGGCGCGTAGGGAACCGGCGTGCGGCCCGCCATCTCGGCGAGAATCGCTTCAATCACGTTCCACTCGGCTTCGACTTCGTCGGAACGGGTGAAGAGGGTGGAGTCGCCGCGCAGAGCATCGAGCAGGAGGCGCTCGTAAGCTTCCGGCAGATCTTTGGTCCAGCGGCCGGAGTAGGAGAAGTCCATGTCGACGCTTTCCACCACCAGCTGCATGCTGGGTCGTTTGGCCGATACTTGCAGAAAGATTCCTTCGTCGGGCTGAATGCGGAAGATCAACGTGTTGGGCTTCACTCCGGTCAGGTCGCAGATATCGCCTTCGCACGCTACGTGCTGAAACAGTTGCATCGCCGGAGCCTTGAACTGGATTGCGATTTCGGTGGTTTTTTGAGCCATGCATTTGCCGGTGCGTAGATAAACCGGAACGCCCGCCCAGCGCCAGTTGTTAATCTCCATTCGTAATGCCACGAAGGTTTCTGTGACCGATTGCGGATTCACCCGGTCCTCTTTGCGGAACGCTTTGATTTCCCCGTCGCCTGCGTACTGTCCGAAGCATCCCGCCGGATGCTCCGGCGTGGAGGCGGCGGGTTTCAGTGCGCCCAGAATTTTCATCTTTTCGTTGCGGATGGAACGGGCGTCCAGCCCGTCCGGCGGCTCCATCGTTACCAGACAGAGAAGTTGGAAGAGATGGTTGGCCACCATATCGCGCAGAGCACCATATTCATCGTAAAAAGCCCCTCGGTTGTTTTCCATGCCGACAGTTTCGGCGGCGGTGATCTGAATGTGATCCACATGAGTCCGGTTAAACACCGGCTCGAAAATGGTGTTGGCAAACCGGAACGAGAGGATGTTCTGAACGGTCTCTTTCCCGAGATAGTGGTCGATCCGGTAAATCTGGGTTTCGTCCAAGTGGGCCAGCAGTTTTTGATTCAGCGCCTGCGCGCTCTTTAAATCCCGGCCGAAGGGTTTTTCCACCACCACTCGTGTCCATGGCGTTTCCCGGGGCGGGGTGATCAGGCCGGACGCTGAGAGCTGTGTCACGGTCGGATCAATCAGGCCGGGATCGATCGACAGGTAAAACAGCCGGTTGGCGGGCAGGGCGTTGTCGCCCTCGAATTTTTCGCGCAGCGAGGAATACGCCGCCGGGTCGGACAGATCGCCGCGATGATAAATCAGGTGGGAGCAGAAGGCCGTTAGTGATTCTTCCTCCACCGGCAGGCGGCTGTATTCGCGGAGCGCGGTTCCGATCAGTTCGCAGAAGGCTGCACCTTCATAATCGCGGCGCGCAAAGCCGACAATCGTGAAATCATTCGCCAAAGCGCCTTCGCGGAACAGGGTGTAGAGCGCGGGCATCAGCTTGCGGCGTGTCAGATCGCCTGAGGCCCCGAAAATGACAAAGGTCACCGGTTCTTTAACTTTAACGTCCAGCGCATCATGCATAAGGGTCACTCCGAGTTAATGCCGACAGTATTGGTTATTTATTCGTACTCTTCAAGTGGAGCGTATGAGGGAATTCGTTGCGTCTCCATTCCCGGCTTGCGGGTGAACGGCTTTCCCGTTACCGTCTAAGGCCGATTATGAAAATCCTTACCCGATATCTTTTAAAAAGCATGCTGGCTCCGCTGATCTACTGCCTGCTCGGTTTTACCCTTATTTTTGTTATCAACGATTTATTCGATAACTTCAGCGATTTTCTGGCCAGCGGGATTAAGCCGTTGGAAATCCTGTACTACTACAGCCTAATCCTTCCGCCCGTTACCGTCCTCATTTTGCCCGCCTGCCTGCTGCTCGCGATGCTCTACAGCCTGTCGAGACTCACTCGCTACAGCGAAATCACCGCCATGCGCGCCGGGGGCATCAGCATCTATCGCATCGTCGTCCCCTTTATCGGGATCGGCCTGATCGCAACGCTGACCGCAGGTTTTATCAACGAAGCGATCGCCCCGGACGCCGCCTTCCGCGCCGAACAGTTTCTTGAATACCAGCGGCAGGACCGCATTGAAGATATCTATTACGCCAGCAATATCGCCCTCAAGACCGGCGACCATGTCTGGATGGTTCATAAATTCGATACACGTGACCACTCCATGTACAACGTCGAATTGAGCCGGCCGGATCCTGCGGGCGGCGAGATGAAAATTCAGGCTGAAAAAGCCCTCTGGCTCGACGGGCGCTGGTGGTTCATGGATCTCACTGTTCAGCGCTATAACGAGAACGGTGACCTTGCCGGAGCGCCGGAAATGATTTTGCAAAAGGAAATGCGCGAACTCAACGAAACGCCCGAAACCTTCATGAGCGAAATCAAAGATCCTCAGTATCTTTCCTCGCGCGAAATGCTCAGCTTCCTGCGCTCCAAAAAAGACATCTCCGACAGCGCCCGGGCCCGGCTGAAAGTCGACCTGCACAGCCGGATCGCCACGCCGCTGGTATGCCTCGTCGTCACCCTGATCGGCATCCCCGTCGGCGCGCATACCGGTCGCAAAGGGGCCTTTGCCGGCATCATGCTCGCAATGACTCTGTTTTTCGTGTTCTACATTCTGCAACTCATTTTCCAGGGCATGGGGAAGCAGGAGTGGGTTCCCGCTTGGATCGGCGGGTGGCTCCCAACCATTCTTTTCGCCGCCGCCAGCCCGTTTCTCCTCCATCGGATGAGATAAGGTTTGATTTGAGATGAACCACACACACACACAGCCTCTGCTCAGCGTGGAAGGCCTCGAGGTTCACTTCGGCCCGACATCCGATCCCGTTCGCGCAGTCGATCGGGTTGATTTCCAAATATTTCCAGGCGAAATCGTCGCGCTGGTCGGCGAAAGCGGTAGCGGCAAAAGTGTCAGCGCGCTCGCGCTCGCTCGGCTCGTCCCCGAACCCGCCGGGCGCATCGTCGGCGGGAAGATCGTTTTCATGGGTTTGGAAAGCAACTGCGTTGCGGTGCAGAGTTCTGTTCTGGGGCTGGAAGCCAAAAAGGGTGCAGGCTCAGCCTGCTTGGACGTTTTTGGGATGAAGAGTTCCGAACTTCGGAAGCTTCGCGGCAACCGCGTCGCCTACATCTTTCAGGAGCCCGCCACCTCGCTCAACCCGGTCTTTACCGTCGGCTGGCAGATCGGCGAGGCCATTCGCCTTCACCGTAAAGGCGTCATGGTCAATGCCGAGGTTCAAAAACTGCTGGGGCAGGTCGGCCTGCCCGACCCGAAGCGTGCGGCGAAGGCCTATCCGCACGAACTCTCCGGCGGCATGCAACAACGTGTGATGATCGCCATGGCGCTCGCCTGCGATCCCGACCTGCTTATCGCCGACGAACCGACCACCGCGCTGGATGTCACCGTTCAAAAACAGATTCTCGAACTGCTCGTTGACCTTCGCGAACGGCGAGGGCTCTCCATTCTGCTCATCACCCACAATCTGGGCATCGTCGCGGAGGTGGCCGACCGAATCTACGTGATGAACAACGGGAAGATTGTTGAGTCGGGCGAAACCAAAACCGTCCTGCGCACCCCGCAGCACGACTACACCAAAAAGCTCCTCGCCGCTGTCCCGCGATTGAGAAAAGGAAAAACCACTAATTCACACGAATGAGCGCTGATTCTATAAAACTGCATTTGTTAGTGCAGATTAGTGGTTAAAAAATTTGATGAGTGAGTTGTTAAAAGTTGAAAACGTGAGCGTCTGTTACGGCGAGCTCGAAGCCGTCCGCGATGTCAGCTTGTCGCTGGCTGCGGGTGAAACGCTGGGCCTGGTCGGCGAAAGCGGTTGCGGGAAAAGCTCGCTGGGGCGCGCCATCCTCCGGCTGGAAAAAACATCTGCGGGCCGGGTTCTTTTTGACGGACGGGATGTCTGTTCGTTCACCGGCGCAGCTCTCAAGCAGTTTCGCTGTGAGGCGCAGATTGTTTTTCAGGATCCGTTCGGGTCGCTCAATCCGCGCCTGAGTGTTGGTGCCGCCATTGAGGAGGTTCTCTTTGTCCACGGACGCGGAGGAGGGAAGGTGGGTCGCCGCAACCGGGTCGCTGAACTGTTTTCGGATGTGGGCCTTAACCCCGATTGGCTTCGCCGCTATCCGCACGAATTCAGTGGCGGACAGCGTCAGCGGATCGGACTGGCCCGCGCACTGGCTCTGGATCCAAAACTTCTTGTCGCTGACGAGCCGGTTTCCGCTCTCGATGTTTCCGTGCAGGCGGACATGATTCGGCTCCTGAAAAAACTGCAACGCGAGCACGGGTTGGCCTATCTGTTCATCGGGCACGACTTGGCTGTCGTGCGTGAAATGAGCGATCGTATCGCCGTGATGTACAAGGGCGAAATGGTCGAGGTCGGCACGGCGGATCAGGTTTGCGATGATCCGCAGCATGCCTATACTCAGAAACTGCTTTCTGCAGTACCCGATATCGATGCGGCTCTGAAAACGGTGGAGTGATGGATTAAAGGAGTATTGGAGTGCTGGGTTTGAACAAGAAGTGTGCTGGATCGATCTGTACTACTGGTTTCCACAACTCCATTATTCCACCACTCCAGTATTCCATGGGGGTTTCGGGGTTTCGAGCTTGCCAAGGGCGGGGGTGGACTTTAGCATCCTTGCCTTCGTGTTTTTCGGAAAATTAAGGGAGATTATTATGTTTTTACAGACAATTGCAATGGCCGCACCGGCAACCGCAGAGGGTGGACAGGCTCCCGGCGGAGGTTTCACCATCGGATGGCTCGTTTTCATGGTCGCCATTTTTTACTTCGTGATGATTCGCCCGCAAAAGCGTCGCGAAAAAGAGCGTAAAGCAATGATTTCCGCTGTTAAAAGCGGCGAGCGCGTGCTGCTCACTAGCGGCATCCTCGGCGAGGTTGCCAGTGTCAAAGAAAAGACCCTGATTGTACGCATCGCGGATCAGACAAAAATTGAAGTTCTCAAGTCCGCCGTGTCGCAGATTCTTGAGAAAGGGGATACCCCCGATGAGGTTCAGGCTTAAATGAGTAAAAGTAGAATGAGCGTCCCGCTCGTTTAGGCAAGCGGGACGCTTGCTTTGCATTTTTCGAACAGGAAAAACTTATGAATAAAGATTCAATGTGGAAGTGGCTGGTTCTCATTGCGGTTACTGCGTGGTCGCTGGCTTTGGTGACTCCGTTTCAGCAAAAAGTAAAACTCGGACTCGACCTCAAGGGCGGTACCAGTTTCACCGTTGAAGTAGACCGGGCTGCGATTCAGAAACAGCTGGCTGAAGGTGATGAGCTCCTCGAAGGAACCAGACTGAATGCGGAGGTTAAGGCCAAGCGCGATACCGCAATCGAAGTCATTCGCGGCCGCATTGACGGTCTCGGGATTGCCGAGCCGGAAATCTACCCACTGCTCGACGACCGCATTGTCATCCGTCTGCCGGGCGTCGATGTCGACAAACGCGCTGAAGCCAAAGACTCCATCCTAAGTGTGGCGTTTCTCCAATTTCGTTTGGTTCATCCGGAGAGCGATGCCTGGGTTCAGGAATTGGCTTCCACGGGACTGGCCCCGAAAGGCTTTAAACTTACCTCCTATGGGGATCGTCCGGTTTACGTGCGGGATCGATCCATCGTTGCGGATGATGAAATGGATCGCGACTTTTGGAGCGAACTAAAACGTTTTGGAGCCCGCCGCAATGCGGAATTCATGCTTCAAAAAGACACGGCAAAAGATGGCTCCACCATCTATAACCCCACTTATGTTGAGATCCGTGCCCAGATGACCGGCTCCTCTGTTCAAAGCGCTCAGATTGAATACAACCAGAACAACCTGCCTTATATCTCCATGACGTTTAATAAAAACGGTGCGGATCAGTTCGGAAAGGTTACCGCGGCCTATGCGCCCAACGGCGACAACAACATGGGCAACGAACAGGGCCGTCGTCTGGGGATCGTCCTTGACGGCAAACTCTATTCCGCGCCGACCATTCAAGAAGCCATTTATGGCGGAAGCGCCCAGATCACCGGTTCTTTTTCCATGGAAGAATGCCAGCGGGTCGTTAACGTGCTGAATGCCGGAGCCCTTCCGGTTCCGGTTCACATTGTGGAAGAGCGAACCGTGGATCCGACTCTTGGAAAAGATTCCATCCAGAGCGGGGTGCGTGCGCTGATCTACGGTGCCGTGGCCGTTCTCGCTTTCATGATGTTCTATTACCTCCTCGCGGGAGCCGTCGCAAATGTCTCGCTGTTGCTGGTGATGATTCTTCTCCCGTTCGGAATGTGGTTCTCCTCCGGTTGTCTCGGCCTTTTTTCTGCCGGTGCCGCCGTTAAGCCCGGTCTGCCGGTTCTGACCCTTCCCGGTATCGCAGGGATCGTGCTCACCATCGGGATGGCCGTTGATGCCAACGTGCTTATTTTTGAGCGTATTCGCGAAGAGCTGGCCACAGGTAAAGGGGTGCTTAACTCCATCACCTCAGGCTACAGCAAAGCCTTCAGCACCATTTTGGACGCCAATGTCACCACGCTGCTGACGGCGATTATCCTCTTCTGGCAGGGATCGGGTGCCATTCGCGGCTTTGCCGTCACCCTGTCCGCCGGGATTCTTGTCAGCATGCTCGTTGTGCTGGTCTTCACCCGTCTCTTCCTTGAAACCATGGCGAAAAACACCAAGGTCAAAACCCTCAAGATGCTGACCATCATCAAAGCCAACACCAAAATCGACTTCGTTGGTAAACGCATTTTTGCGATGGGTCTGTCTGTTGCCATCATCGTGATCAGCTGGGGTTTCTTCATCCAGAAGGGTCAGGACAACTTTGGCGTCGACTTCACCGGTGGAACCGCCATCACCTTCCGTTTTGCTGATAAACAGCCGATCGAAGCGATTCGCGCGGTCCTCTCGGATGCCGGCATCAAAGAATCCGTCGTTCAATATCAGCGTGAAATCGCCGCCGCCGAAGGCGCGGCGCTTCCCGAAACGCTTCAGGTCAAAGTCGGCTACGAAGATGGAACCGTTGCGCTGGACAGCATCAAAACTGCCTTTGCCGCGCAGGGCTACAAAGACATCGCCAACGACACCGTCGGTCCCCAAATCGGTGCAGAGCTGAAGAAGAAAGGGATCATGGCTCTCGCATTTGCCCTGGTCGGAATCATCATCTACATCTCTATTCGTTTTGAGTTCTCCTTCGCGATCGGCGCGATCGTCGCGCTGTTGCATGACGTGCTCATTACCGTCGGCATCTACTGCCTGCTGGGTCGTCAGCTCAGCCTGCCGATTGTGGCGGCTTTGTTGACCATCGTCGGGTACTCGGTCAACGACACCATCGTCGTATTCGACCGGATCCGCGAAGACATTAAGCTGATGCATGGCAAAGCCTCGTATCGCGAGATTGCCAACCTCAGTATCAATCAGACCCTGTCTCGTACGGTGCTGACGTCGCTGACGACTCTCTTGACGGTCACCATGCTGCTTCTCTTTGGTGGTGGTGCCATCAACGACTTCGCGCTGGCGCTCTTCATCGGGATCATCGTCGGGACCTACTCCTCCATCTTTGTCGCCACGCCGGTCGTTCTGCTCTGGCACAAGGAGAAAAAGATCTAGAGAGTTGTTGGTTATTCGTTATCAGTTATTGGGAAACAGCGTGGACCCATCGGGCCACGCTGATTTTTTGAGTTATGTCCAAACTTTGGAAATTTAAACCCTGCGACGAGGCATTGGCCGAAGAACTTTTCCACACCCTGGAAGATATACCCCGGCCGCTGGCGGCACTGCTCGCACAGCGCGGATGCAAAACCGCCGAAGAGCTCGAAGAGTTCATGAACTCTTCGCTCGGCGCACTTCGCGATCCGTTCGAACTGCCCGATATGGACAAAGCGGTCGAGCGCATTTGGCGCGCACTGACCACCGGCGAAAAAATCACCGTCTTTGGCGACTACGACGCCGACGGCATCTGCTCCACCGCGTTGCTGACGCGCGTGCTGCGCGCGCTGGGCGGCGACGTCGAAGCCTTCATTCCCAACCGGCTCGACGATGGCTACGGCTTCTCGTCCGACTCGCTTGCCACCTGCATCGAACAGTATCAGCCGACACTGATCGTCACCGTCGACTGCGGCACCAACTCCGCCGACAGTGTCGAAAAGGCCAAAGAGCTCGGCGTGGACGTGGTCATCACCGATCATCACGAACCGGACAGCTCCATTGCCGATGCCGTCGCCGTTGTGAATCCGAAGCGGGTGGAAAACCATCCCGACTCCATCCTCGCCGGGGTGGGGGTTGCCTTTAAACTTTGTCACGCGCTCGTCAAAGCAGGGCGCGATGCCGATCGACCCTCAGCCGCCTTAATCGACCTCAAAGACTATCTCGATTTTGTTGCCGTCGCCACCGTCACCGATATGGTTCCGCTGCTCGGTGAAAACCGCATCCTCGTTCGCGCCGGTTTCCAGGCATTGGAAAACTCCAAATGGGCCGGATGGAATGCACTCAAAAAACTGGCCGGAGTGACCGGCACGATTGAAACCGCGCACGCCGGGTTCACCTTCGGCCCGCGCATCAACGCCGCCGGACGCATCGGTCGCGCCGATGCCGCGCTCGAACTCTTTCTCACCGATCTGCCCGCGCGCGCCGACGAACAGGCCCGCTTTCTGGATGCCGCCAACCGCGAGCGGCAGGACATCGAAAAAGAAATCGTCCGCGAAGCCTTCGAAGAGATCGACGCCACCTTCGACGAAACCAAAGATTTCGGCATCGTCATCGCCCGCGAGGGATGGCATATCGGGGTCATCGGCATTGTCGCCTCGCGCCTCGTTCAGCGCTACGGACGGCCCGTCGCCGTCATCGGCATGGACGGCGACTGCGGGCGCGGCTCCTGCCGCAGCATCGACGCCTTCAACCTTCTCGACGGACTCAACGCCTGTTCCGGTTTGCTGAAACAGTTCGGTGGACACGCCATGGCCGCCGGGCTCGAGCTGGAACTGAAAAATCTGGAAGCCTTCAAGGAGCAGTTCAACGCCTACGCCGCCGGACAGCTTAAAGGCAACGACCTGCAGCCCGTTCTCGAAATTGACTGCGCGATCCAGCTGGCCGAAGCCGACGCCGCACTGATGGACGGCCTCAAACGCGCCGGCCCGTTCGGGCAGGATAATCCCGAGCCGGTTTGGGCAATTCTAGGGGTCAACGTCGCGGACAGCCGCATCCTCAAGGAAAAACATCTCAAACTGGCGTTGTCTGACGGAAATACGCGGATTGATGCCATCGGCTTCAACATGGCCGAAAAACTGCCCGCCGGGCCGGTCGACATTGCCTTCACCCTTCAGGAAAACAGCTGGAACGGACGCACCACCCTTCAGCTGAATCTCAAAGACCTCCGCCCCGCTGGTCATTGATCTAAAGCTGCGGAGGACAAGTCGACGGCTGGCTGAGTTTTTCCAACTCTGGAAGTCGGCAGCACCGACAGGCCTGCTTTTTCCAACCATTGGAAGAAAAAGTTCCAATGGTTGGAACTTTCGCGCTCAAATTTTCCAATGGGTGGAACTTTTCGGGTCAGCGTTTCCGAACATTGGAAAAATTTGTGACGCAACGTGTTACGGTGCAGCTCGCTGAGTGAGCCCTTCTTTCCTTTCCCAAATGTTAGAATTCAAGGGCTTACCCTTTTTCTGCAAGCTCATTCTCGCAAATGCAAAAACCCCCTTAAAATTCAGCAAATGGACTGCTTCTGAAATGCCTGATGAAAAAACAGGTGCGCCGGGCACAATGCATGCTATTTAAAGTTTCACATATACCCGTAAAGAAGAGTGTTTTGTCGGGTGCTTTAAATTTTCGGCGGTTGGGCCAAACAGGAGACGGAAAGATGATCGAGGAAATGCTGCGCCAGGCTGTTCTGGGTAAAAATCTGGTGGAGTTCTGTTACGAAAGCAGAACCAAAGTCGTTGAACCGCATATGGTTGCCCACAATATGCAGGGACATATCCTTTTGAGCGGATGGTTTGTCCGCGGCGACCGCCGATTCGACGAAGAGGGCTGGCAGGATTATATGCTCGCTGGCATTTCAAAACTGAAAGTTTTGCCGGAAACGTTTCCGAAAGCCCGCTTTGGCTACAACCCGCTCGACGATCGGAAGTTTGCCAACATCCAGTTCTGTCTTTAGAGAGGCACAGGGGGATAGAGGTTCAAAGGCACAAAACTTCCAACCCTTGGAACCTTTAAGGTGGAAGTGGCATCTTGCGCTCTTTGATGGCGGAGTAGAGGACGGGGACGATGAACATGGTGACCACTTCAATGGCCATGCCGCCGAAAACGGGGATGGCCATCGGGCCCATGACGTCGGCGCCGCGCCCGGTGGCGGCAAGAACGGGGAGCAGAGCCAGCACAGTCGTCGCCGTCGTCATCAGGCAGGGGCGGATGCGCCGCATGCCGCCTTCAATCACCCGCTCGCGGATTTCCTCTTTCGATTTCGCTGTAGAACCAGCGAATTGCTGGTCGAGATAGGTTGCCATCACGACGCCGTCGTCGGAGGCGATTCCAAAGAGGGCCAAAAATCCGACCCAAACCGCGATACTCAGATTAATCGTGTGCACATTAAACAGCCCGCGCAGTCCGGTGAAGGCGAGGAACCACGGCTGGCCGTAGAGCCAGATCAGAATAAAGCCGCCCGCCCAAGCCACCGCGATGCCGGAAAAGACCAGCGCGGTGGTGGAGACGGAACGGAAGTGCAGATGAAGCACCATAAAGATCAGTAGCAGGGAGATAGGAATCACCACGCGCAGGGTGGCGGCGGCGCGCAACTGGTTTTCGTAGGTTCCGGCAAAGCTGAACGAAACATTATCCGGCAGGTTCAGCGTCTGGTCTGCAATGCGCTGGTTCAAAAAGTCGCGCACGGCTTCCACGGTATCCACTTCGGCAAAGCCTTCGCGCTTACCAAAGAAAACATAACCGACCAGCGCGGCGTCTTCGCTTTTGATTGCCGCCGGGCCCGCTTCGTAACGGAGCGTCGCTACCTGTTCGAGTGGAATTTGCGCGCCGCCTGCTGCGGGAACCGGGATGCGTTGGATCGCTTCAAACGAATCGCGCTCTTCGCGCTGCAGGCGGATGCGCGCCGCGTAGCGTTCGCGGTCGATTAGAATGGTGCTGACGCTTTCTCCGCCAACGGCGGCTGCAATGGTGCGGTTGAGCGTGCCAACGGAGATGCCGTACTGTGCGAGCGCGGCGCGGTTGGGTTCGATTAGCAGGTAGGGCTTCCAGTTGCCGGACGAGCGGTCGAGGTTGACGATGGCCGGGTCGAGCTCCGGAATTTCACTGTTGCGCAAAAGCTTTTCGATCTGTTGGGCGGCATCGGTGACGGCGGCGAGGGTCGGCCCTTTGAATTTGACGGCCATCGAGCCGCGAATACCGCTTTGAAGCATCACAAGTCGTGTGGAGATCGGCTGAAGTTTTTCGACGCCCGTCACGCCGGGCAGGCTGCCCGCCGCGATAATTTCGCGCCAGATGTCATCAGCGGTTTTGATTTCGTCGCGCCACAGCCGGACGCGTTTCCCGTTTTCGTCCGTGCCGTATTCGGGTTTGTAGGTGATCAGCGTTTCGATCATTCCGAGCGGGGCGGGGTCGAGAGGCGAGTCAACGCGGCCCAGTTTGCCGACTACCGTTTCCACTTCGGGGATCGCCTGAATGGCGCGGTCCTGTTGCTGGATAATATCGGTGACGGCTTCAATCCCCGCGCCGGGGACAGTGCTCGGCATGTAGAGGAATGAGCCTTCATCGAGGCGCGGCATAAATTCGCGCCCGAGGCTTCCCCACGCCAGCGCGCCGAGCAGGACGAGAGTCAGCGGCAGGGCGAGGAACGTTTTTTTATGTTCGAGACACCACGCCAGCATCGGGCGGTAAAACTTCAGAATCAAATGGAAGAAGACCAGCCACGCCCCGCCGATCAGCACGACAAGCAACAGACTCAGGAAAACAGACGATTCAATCGGCCGCCAGTTTGCCGCTAGCAGAATCACCACCAGCGCAATCGCGGCATAGCGCACAATGCGCAGAATATGTTTCCAAGCAGGCTGAGCCTGCACCCTTAAAATTTTCCAAGGTTTGGAAACTTCATTTCTGTGCCGGAAGAGCATCGCGGCCAGCGGCGGCAGAACGGTGAGGGCGAGCAGGATGGACCCGGCCAGCGCAAAGGTTTTGGTGAAGGCTAGCGGTTTGAACAGCTTGCCCTCCGCGCCGGTCATCGCGAAGACGGGCAGGAATCCGAGGATGGTGGTGATCACGGCGGTCATTACGGCACTGCCGACTTCGGCGGCGGCTTGATATACCACCTCTGTGCGGTTTGCAGTTTCCGGCGCTTCGTCGAGGCGGTGCACAATATTTTCGCAGAGCACAATGCCCATATCGACCATCGTGCCGATGGCGATTGCGATGCCGGAGAGTGCGACGATATTGGCGTCGACATGGAAAAACTTCATGGCGATAAAGCAGAAGAGCACCGCCAGCGGAAGCAGGCCGGAAATGAGGATCGCGCTGCGCAGCGAATCGATCAGGATGAGCACGACCAGAATCGTGATCAGAATTTCCTGCGTGAGCGCGCCTTCGAGTGTGCCGAGGGTTTCGTGAATCAGTTGCGTGCGGTCGTAGAACGGAACGAGCGTGATCCGGCTTTCGGTTCCGTCGGATAGTGTGCGCGAGGGGAGCGACGGTGCGATTTCGGCAATCTTCTCTTTGACGCGCTGAATGACCGCCAGCGGGTTTTCGCCGTAACGAACGACGACCACGCCGCCGACTGCTTCCGCACCGCCTTTGTCGAGCGCGCCGCGCCGCGGCGCGGGGCCGAGCTGTACGGTTGCGATTTGTCCGACCGTGACGGGAATGCCGTCCACGCTACGGATGACTGCGGAGCGGATGTCGTCGAGGCTCCGGGCGAAGCCGAGGCCGCGCACAAAATATTCGACGCGGTTGATTTCAATGGTGCGCGCGCCGGTTTCGCTGTTGCTCTGGCGGACGGCTTTTGAGAGCTCGTCGAGCGTCACGCCGTAGTGGCGCATCGCGTCGGGGTTGGCGTCGATCTGAAACTCCTGCACCGTTCCGCCGATACCCGCGACTTCGCTGACGCCTTCAACGCTCATCAGCGCGTAGCGCACCTGCCAGTCCTGCACCGCGCGCAATTCGTGCAGATCCCAGCCGTCGCCTTCGAGCGTGTACCAGAACACCTGGCCGAGCGCGGTGGCGTCGGGGCCGAGGCGCGGCTGAACGCCGTCGGGGAGCAGACCGTCCGGCAGACTACTCAGCTTTTCGAGAATGCGGGAGCGCGACTCATAGAAGCCCGCTTTTTCATTGAAGATGATGGTGACGGAGGAAAAGCCGAACATGGAGCTGCTGCGGATCGTCTTCACTTCCGGCAGGCCGAGCAGGGCGGTGGTGAGCGGGTAGGTGAGCTGATCTTCAATGTCCTGCGGGGAACGCCCGCGCCAGTCCGTGAAAACGATCTGCTGGTTTTCGCCGATGTCGGGAATGGCATCGACCGGAACGGGGTCGCGCGGGAAGCCGCCGGTGTTCCAGTCGAACGGCGCATAGCGGATGCCGGCCAGAATCAGCAACAGCGTCAGCAGGATCACCGTCAGCCAGTTATCCATGCATCGCCGGATTAGCCGGGCCGTGAAGCTTTGTTCAGTCGTTTTCATATTTAGTGCTGATGCATGGTGGGCATTGGTTCGGCGCTTTCGCCTTCCGCCGGTTTAGGATTCATCATGGAGGCGCGGCCGGAAATCTGCATGGCGGCGTCGATGCGGAAGGCTCCGTTGATGACCACTTCGTCGCCGGCTTCAATGCCGTTTTCGATGGCGATCTGTTCGCCCGCGTGCGGGCCGAGGACGACATCGCGGCCTTCAAAAACACCTTCGCCGATTTTTACGTAAACCAGTGCGCGCTCGCCGGTGATGAGCGGGGCGGAGGCCGGAATCAGTACGGCGGGTTGACCGCCCAGAACGTGTACCGTGGCGCGCACCAGCATTTCGGGGCGCAACGCGCCGTCCGGATTCGGAACACTCACGCGGACGCCCGCCGTGCGGGTTTGCGGGTTAATGGCCGGATCGACAAACTCAACGGTTCCGTGCCGTCCGTCCGGCTCAATCATCACCATTTGGCCCGCTTTGATCAGCGGCAGGTAGATTTCGTAGGCCTGCAGTTCGATCCAGACGCTGGAAAGATCAGCGAGACGGTAGAGGGGCTGTCCGCGTTTGACATAGTCGCCGTCGGTGACCTGTTTCATCAGCACGGTTCCGGCAACGGGCGCGGTGATTTCGAGGTGTTCAAGCGGTTCGGTCTGTTGCGCGATTTTTTCAATCTGCGCGTCGTCGATTCCGTAGCGGCGCAGTTTTTCGCGCACGACGGCGGTCATCCGTTCGTCGTTGTGTTGCACGGCTTGAATCAGCTCCTGCTGGGCGCTGATGAGCGCGGGGCTGTAGAGGTCGGCCAGCTTTTCGCCCTGTTTAATCTCTATGCCGGTGGCGTTGGCGTAGAGCTTGTCGATGCGGCCGTCGGCCCACGCGCTGATGACAGCGGTACGGGTTTCGTCGGGAACAATTTTTCCAAACATTGGAACTTCCGCATACGGAACCGCCACCACGGCGGGCGCGGTGCGGATGGAGGAACGCAAAATCTCTTCCGCATTCAGTTCAATCGAGTTGCGGTCGGCGGAGGTGCCGCCTTCGACCGGCGCCATCGTCATTCCGCAGACGGGGCAGTCGCCGGGGTGGTCGGTAATGACACACAGCATCGGGCAGGCATAGCGTTCGCTCGTGACGGAGGCCGTCTGTTTGATCAACTGCAACTCCCGCTCTTTCATCAGGCTGGTCAGTCCGAACAGGACCGTGAAGAGCAACAGGATGCAGAACGGTACGATTTGTTTTAATTTTTCAATGGGGATGATTTGTTTCAGTTTTTTCATAGTTTGGATCCTCCTAGAAACTTTTCGATTTCGGCTTCACCGACGGCGCGGTCGGCGCGGGAGCGTTCAAGCAGCAGGCGTAACTGGAGCAGCCGCTCTTCCGAGGCGGTCAGCTCGCGCAAGTCGGCTGTACCGTTTTCGTAGGCGGTGCGGGTCAGTTCAAAATGCTGTTCGGCGGGGGGGATCAGCTCGGCGGCATAAAAGGTTTCGCGGCGCGCGGCATCGTTACGTTTCACAAAACTTTCCGTCAGCAGAACCTGCACGCGGTTGATCTGATCCTGCAGGCGGCTGGTCTGCGCCGCGTGTTCGAACGCCGCGCTGAGCCGCTCGGCGCGGTTCTTGGAGTGCCATAGCGGCAGGTTGAGCGAAATGTTGGCAATCAGCGGATCGTTACCGCCGTCGCCGGTCTGAATCCAGTCCGCGCCCAGCGTAATGTCGGGAAGCCAGTTGCGTTTGGCGAGGGTCTCGCTCGCCTGTTCGCGGGCGACCCGCGCGCGCTGCTCTTCGATGGCCGGATTGTCGGCGCGGAAGGCGGACTGCATTTCTGTTTCAGTGATTGGGGTGGAAGGCGGCAGGGCGGCGGAGAGCGGGAGCGGGAGCGGGGATGTGTCGTCGCGGTTGAGCAGGGCGTTGAGTCTGGACTCCAGCGGAATTTGTTTCGCTTCGAGTGTGCGGAGGCTGTCCTCGATCTGCGTCAGCGTGATGCGAATATCGAGCAGGTCGCGGGCGTCGCCGCCGTTTTCCACGGCGCGTTCGGCGGTTTTTTCCAAGGTTTGGAAAAGTTCCTGCCGGGCGCGGGCGGTATCGATGGCGCGGCTGAGATAAATCCGTTCAAACCATGTTTGTTTGAATTCAAAAAGGGTTTCGGCGCGGACGGCGCGGTAGCGGGCGTAGAGCGACTCGGCGCTATGCGCGGCGGCCTCTTCGCCGAGCCCGCGTTTTCCAAACAGTGGAAACATTTGCGAAAAACCTGCCTTCTGCTGTTGCGGGCCGGTCTTGGTCTGGATTTCCTCCAGATAATAGCCATAGGAGAGACGCGGATCGGGCAGGGCGCCCGC
>JAEIOF010000014.1 GCA_016342445.1 Verrucomicrobiota bacterium
GGGAAAATCGTCGGCGCCATCGCCAATCAATGCGGCGGCGGCGGCGGCGGCAAACCCGACCGCGCCCAGGCCGGCGGCCGCAACTCCGATGCGCTTGAAGCGGCACTAGCTAATGCAGAAGCATTGATTTAATTCCCCACAGAATACACTGAACACACAGAACGACAAAATAATCGGATTACTCATTGGTAACTGAAAGAGGGTTGAAATGAAAAACAATAAAGAATCTGAAAGCTATGAGTGTTGGGAGGGGTGCGACAAGCGGGAATACGGAAGCATCAAAAACGCTTTGATTTTTAAACAATATAAGCAGGTAGGAATTGTTAACACACCCGGTCAGTTCAGGATCAACAAGCCTTTGAACATAGGATACCATAAAACTCTTTTTAGCTTAGAGTGGATGAATAATGGAAAACAGTTCGATCTGAAACTTCCACCGGACAATTAGAGACTGTCCAAAATAAAGCGAAGGCGAAGAGGTCGCCCTCGTATTTTAGCATCGGCTGTCTACCCCTCTCCCAAGTTCCTCCAGCAGAGCGAGTGCTGAAAAATCTTTGCTGATCACCCGTTAACCTGTTAAATCCCATGAGCCGAAAGCGCGGTGAAGAGCAAAATTACAAATACAGCAGAGTGGCTGACACCGGCACTATATGAGGAGAAAGACCGTGGGATTATTAAATTTTATAAAACGGCAACCAGACCCCCTGATAGCCGAGATTAGAGCAAAAATGGACAAAGACTGGCTAGAGGCTTTTCCTCATGGAGACAAACAAGTAGAGGAAGAGTCGGCACAGTTGCACTCCATGTTTTCTGACAAATTAAGCCTGCATGATGCCAGACAGTTAACGGGAACCATAAAGCTGTATCTCGTGATTTCAAAGGATAAGTCAGAGGATCAAATTTTTCAGAGGATCTTAGATACAGAAACTGGATCAAAACTTACGCCACATGAGGTAGAACTTGCTTGTCGGATTTTTATGAAGGTGCCTTTGAATTATAACATCGCCAGAAACTCCGCCCAAGATGCCCAAGATGCCCAAGAAATAAGGGGTGAAAAGGAATATCCATCAAGGAGAGATTGGTTCGATTTCGGAAATAAATATATAAACGGGCTTGTCTACTTTTTATTCTTAGTTGTTGCGATGTTATTATGGGCTATCTTGGGACCTATTTGTGCGGTGGTGATAACGATTGGCGCTTTTCTCGGGCTAGTGCCGACGGGAAGAAATCCTTTTAACACAAACGGACGGTGGTAGTGCAAAGGGGGCGACCTCATGGCCGGAGCCGAATCGCAGTTCGAACAGACTGGCGAAAAGCATGAACGGGGTCAGCCGATGACCTGAGACCGACGAAGGGGTCAGCCAATGAATTTTAGAATTGAGATCTTTCTCCCATATTTTGCCAATGTTTGGAAACGCGAGGGGGCGGCAAAGAGGCCTGTCTCATAATCTAGTTGGATCGAATATGAAACTAATCGAATGCCCCTGCGGGAGCGGGGAAACCATACAGGCGTGCTGCGGCAAGTGGATTGCCGGAAAAAAGGGCGCGCCGACAGCGGAGGCGCTGATGCGCTCGCGCTACACGGCGTATGTTCTGGAGGATGTTGACTATCTGGTGGAGACCACCCTGCCCGCCTCGCGCACCCGCGATCTGGCGGAATCCATCCGAGACTGGATGAGTCAGGTGGAGTGGCAGAAGCTGCATGTCCTCAAAGTTGAAGCCGGGGGACGATCGGACACGGAAGGAACCATTGAATTTATTGCCGAGTTTATCGGGCCGGAGGGAACGGATCGCCATCACGAGTGCTCGCTGTTTAAAAAAGTCCGCGGCGTCTGGTTTTACGCCGCAGCCCTCCAGTAGTCTTCCAAGGTTTGGAAATTTATTTCGTTTCGCCCATGAGCTTGGCGATGGTCGGCTCCATGGCTTCGGCCCAGAGCGCGTAGCCCGGGGCCTGAGGATGCAGCAAGTCCGGCATAATTTGGCGGGGTAGCTCGCCCTGTTCGTTCAGGAAGGCTTTGTTGATATCGAGAAAGAAGATCATTTTCCCGTCCGCCATTTGCGCGGCCAGCTGACTGGCTTTATCGTTTTTGGCCCATTGGGCGTTATAGGTCGCGTTGCTCGTTTTGTTGGTTCTCCGCGTCTCATCACCACGCGGGAAGATGGAGAGAATCAGCACTTTGGTTTCCGGAAGTTTGGTACGCAGCGTGCAGACAATCGCCTTGATCCCGTCGGCGATCTGCTCCGGTGTGTATTGATCCTTGTTGGAGTTATTGGTGCCGATCATCAGCACCGCCAGCTTCGGATGAATATTCTCAATCTCACCGTTCTGGAGGCGCCAGAGAACATGCTCGGTGCGGTCGCCGCCGAAGCCCATGTTGACGGCGTTGCGCGGAGCATAATACTTGTCCCAAACCGCTTTGCCGCTGTTTTCCCATCCATGCGTAATCGAGTCGCCGATCATCAGTAGATCGACATTCCCCTGAGCAACCTGATCGAGAACCGCTTGATGACGCGGCATCCACCAGTTTTTTTCCGGACGCGGTAGCGGAGTAACCGCCGTGTGCGACCCAATAACAACGTCGCAAGGTTTAGGTTGATCCACCCCCAGACATCCGTTGAACAGCATTGCGGAAATAAACAGTACTGAGAGTAATATTCTTCTATTCACATCTTTCCTTTCTCATCCATCAGCTCGAAATAGCTTCTATATGTACTTTTTAAAATATTCGATGATGTGAAGCCAGCCAGTTTTACACGTACTGCTTGAAGTATTTGATGGTCGGTTTAAGACCCTCTTCAAGCGATACCGTTGGCTCCCAGCCCAGTTTTTCTTTGGCGAGCGAGATGTCGGGCTGGCGCTGTTTGGGATCGTCCTGCGGAAGCGGCTCAAATTTGAGTTCCGATTGGGAGCCGGTCTGTTCGATGACGGCTTGAGCGAGTTCGAGCATGGTGAATTCGCCGGGGTTGCCGAGGTTGACCGGGCCGGTGACGTCGTCGGGCGAGTCCATCAGTTTCATGATTCCGTCGATGAGGTCGCTGACGTAGCAGAAGGAGCGGGTCTGCTGTCCGTCGCCGTAGATGGTGATCGGCTCGTTGCGCAGGGCCTGCATGATAAAGTTGCTGACAACGCGTCCGTCGTTGGGATGCATGTTCGGGCCGTAGGTGTTGAAGATGCGGGCGACTTTGATGGATAGGTTGAGCTGACGATTGTAATCGAAGAAAAGGGTTTCGGCGCAGCGCTTGCCTTCGTCGTAGCAGGCGCGCGACCCGATGGGGTTGACGCGGCCCCAGTAACTCTCGACCTGCGGGTGAACATCGGGGTCGCCGTAGACCTCGCTGGTGGAGGCCTGGAAAATTTTGGCGCCGACGCGTTTGGCGAGGCCGAGCATGTTGATGGCGCCGAGGACGCTGGTTTTGGTGGTCTGCACGGGGTCGTGCTGGTAGTGGATGGGCGAGGCCGGACAGGCGAGGTTGTAGATTTCGTCGACTTCCACAAACAGCGGGAAGGTGATGTCGTGACGCAGCACTTCGAAACGGGGGTTGCTCAGCAGATGGGCGACGTTGCCGCGACGTCCGGTGAAGAAGTTGTCGGCGCAGACGACATCGCAGTTGCGTTCGAGCAGGGCCTCGCAAAGGTGGGAGCCGAGGAAGCCGGCACCGCCGGTCACGAGAACCCGTTTATTGAAGTGGTATTTCTTCATGCTTTGTTTATCCTCACGTTCCAAAAGTTTCAGGACATTACTGTTTATCCCCTATGAGCACCACCCAAAAACTGATTCTCGCCAGCGGTTCGCCGCGCCGCGCCGAACTGCTCCGGCAGGCTGGCCTGGAGTTTGAAATTATCGTGCCGCAAATTGACGAGGCCCCCCTGCCCGGCGAGACGCCGGACGCGTTTGTCTGCCGTACGGCGCGCGAAAAAGCCGAGAGCCTTCCGGCGAACAGCGCGGTGATTCTCGCCGCCGACACGGCGGTAGTGGACGGCGCGCGCATTCTGGGAAAACCGCTGGACGCCGAGGATGCAAAGAACATGCTCCGCTCGCTTTCGGGCCGCACCCATGAAGTGATGACCGGGGTCTGCCTTCGCTTTCCTGAAAAAACCGTCTGCTTTCATATTGAAACGCGCGTGAGCTTCCGTACCCTTTCCGAAAAAGAGATCGCCGCCTATGTCGCGACAGGCGAGCCGATGGATAAGGCGGGCGCATACGCAATTCAGGGCGGAGCCGCGAAAATGGCGCGGCGGGTTGAGGGGTCCTACTCGAATGTGGTCGGACTGCCGCTGTGCGAAGTGATCGAACAACTGGAGAAATCATGATCGATGCCGGACTCTATATTGTGGGAACCCCGATCGGGAATCTGGGCGACATGACTGCGCGCGGCATTGAAACGCTGAACGAGGCAACCCTGATCATCGCCGAAGACACGCGCACGACGCGAAATCTGCTGAATCGTTTCGAAATCAAAACCCACTGCATCAGCTGCCACAAATTCAATGAGGCGCAACGGTGCGATGAAATCACCAGCCGCATTCGCAATGGCGAAGCGGTGGCGATGGTGACCGATTCGGGGATGCCGTGCATCTCCGACCCCGGCGCGCGGATTGTCACCGCCTGCCGCGAGGCGGGGCTGATGGTCACCTCCGCACCCGGCCCGACCGCCGTCACCACCGCGCTGGCACTGAGCGGTTTCGGCGGACACGGCTTTCTCTTCACGGGATTCTCCCCGCGCAAAAGCGGCGCCCGGCTGAAAATTCTGGAACAGTGCGCCGAACTGCCCGTTGCGGCAATCTTCTACGAGTCGCCCTACCGCCTGTTGAAATTCCTCGAGGAAATCGAAACGGTCTTCGGTGCGGAGCGACAGGTTTTTGTGGCGCGCGAACTGACCAAGAAATTTGAGGAGCTTCTCTCGGGAACCGCCGCGGAAATCCGGCAGCGATTTGAGGGGCGCACGGTTAAAGGGGAGTGTGTACTCATTATTGCCCCTAAAAAATAATGTTTTCACCCATTAGCATTTGCACTGCCCTATGGCGCGGATTAGAATTTCGCCGAATTGAAAACTGAACCCCTGTCAGGAAAATTTTCGCATGCTTGAAACGGAACAACGGAACGACGATTTACAGGCCGCAATCACGGATCACACCATTTTCGTAAAGGTTACCGGACGCGGATCTTTTAAAATCGCCGCCCCGCTCAAACAATTTATCGCTGAAGTCACATCCAAACACGCCATCGCCACCGTCGTGATTGATCTCGAAGAGTGCGTCGGCATGGACAGCACCTTCATGGGCGTGCTCGCCAGCCTCTCGGGACGGCTCAGGCAAACAAACCAGTCGATGGAGCTGATCAACCTGTCCGACAAGAACGCCGACCTGCTCAGGACCCTCGGAGTGGATCACGTGATCTCCTTCTATAGCCACGCCCACGGGCACCAACTGAGCGCGCGGGATACCGAGTCGGTTCCCACCGACCAGGCCTCAAAAAAAGATCTGGCGGAAACCGCCCTGCAGGCACATGAAAAGCTGGTGCAGATCAGCGAGGAAAACATTCCACGCTTCAAACGGGTTATTGAATTCCTCAAAGAGGATGTTGACCGCCTGAACTAAGCATTTTTATGATAACGAATCTTCTACATTGGATGAGCGTGCTGACTGGCTTTTTTTTGGAGGTAGCCCTGATTCTTGCCCTCCTCCATGCGGTAAAACAGCGGAGAAAGCTCCGCGTCCGCAACCGGTCGCTCCGTGAGGAACGCGAAGTCATCTTCGACTTCATCCATCATGTCGGCGAGCTCTTCGCCGATGCGGACGATGTCGATATGGACTCGCTTCTCAAGCGCATCCTCTTCTTCGCCACCCGAACCGGCAAAGCCTCCGCCGGGGCCATCTATCTTTTCAACACCGACCGCTCGCGGCTGTTTGCGCGCGCCGTTTCAGGCGTCTTTGCCCCGCTCTACGACTCAGAAGAAGTGAAAACCACCGAGATGCTGGCCAAATCGCAATATCTCGAGTCGCTGGTTAAAACCCGCGCGGTCGCCCCCAGCGAAGGACTCGTCGGCTCCGCCGCCGCGATAGGCAACGGCATCATCATTGAAGATGCCGAAATGGATGCCCGCATCCCCACCTACACGGATGCCTTCCTGAAAATCCGCTCCCTGCTGGCCGTCCCCATGCGGTTCGGGAACGAAGTGCTCGGCGTGGTGGTGCTGGCCAATCGCACCGACGAAACCGCCTTCACGCCGGGCGATCTCAGCCTTCTGCAAGCCATGGCCGATCAGGCCACCGTGCCCATCCACTACGCCGGCCTCCGCGCCGCGCTCGAACAAAAGAAACAGATCGACCGCGACATGCAGGCCGCCCAGCAGATTCAAGCCTCGCTATTACCGCAATCATTTCCACAGCTCGAAAACGTCCAACTCGCCGCCTACAACCTCCCCGCCTTCGATATCGGCGGCGATTATTACGACTTTATTAAAATCGACGACGACCACCTCGGCATCGCCATTGCCGATGTATCCGGCAAGGGCATCGGCGGAGCCATGATGATGGCGGTGTGTCAGGGCGTCCTGCGCACCCGCGCCGGACAGGAGAAAAGCCCGGCGCGCATGCTCTCCGAGCTCAACCGGGTTCTCAGTGCCAATCTGGCCGATGACATGTTCATCACCATGCTCTATATGGTTCTCAACACCCGGACCCGCGAACTGACCTTCGCCCGCGCCGGACACGAACGGCCGCTGATCTGCCGCAACTGCAGCGAGAGCAAGGGCCCTGAACAGCTCGACGCGCCCGGCATCGCCATCGGCCTGGCGGATGCCGACGTCTTCGATGCCGCCATCGCCGATGCAACCATTCAGCTCGAATCCGGCGATGGCGTTGTCATTTATACAGACGGCATCACCGAAGCGCTTAATGAAGAGGGCGAAGAATGGGGCCTCGACCGCCTGATTGATCTAATCCGAACAGATCATCCCAAAAACCCCGAAGAGATGATTCAAACCGTCCGCACCTGCATCACCCGCTACGTCGGGGCCCGCCCGCAGTACGACGACATGACCCTGCTCGCTCTCAAGATCAACTGACCGGCCCCTCCGGCATTGACTAAAAAGGCTCGAACCCGTACTTTTTCCAACCCTTGGAACTTTACGGAGTATTTTTTCCAATCCCTGGAAAAATCCAGATCAAAAGTTCCAATGTTTGGAAAATTAATTGGGTGCAGGCTCGGTCTGCGTTCAAGGTTTGGAAAAACAGGATTTTAATTATGACTGATAAGAAAAAAAACAAAACAGAGACCGCCGAAAAACCTGAAGTGGAACAGGTCGAGGCCGCAGAGGCGGTAGTAGAGCCTGTCGTCGAAGAACAGGAGCCCCTTCAACACCAGATGCTTCGCCTGCAGGCGGACTTCGACAACTTCCGCAAACGCACCCAGCGCGAAAAAGGCGAAATGTTTCTGTACGCCAACGAAACCCTCTTCCTCGAAATGCTCCCCGTCATCGACCATTTTGAAATGGGCCTCAAAAGTGCGGAAGAACATCAGACAGACTGTTCGGTGACTGACGGCTTCCGCCTCGTCTATAACCAGCTGCTTGACCTGCTGAAAAAATTTAATGTCACTCCGATCGACGCCATCGGTGAAACCTTCGATCCGCACCGCCACGAGGCGCTCACCCATATGCCGTCCGATCAACCCGCCGAGATCGTTATTGACCAAGCCCGGAAAGGCTACCTGCTGGGCGAACGACTATTACGCGCCGCGCAGGTGGTCGTCTCCAGCGGCTCCCCCGCCGCTGAAGCGACCGACGCCCACCCAAGCGAAGAAAAGGACTCTAAATAATGCCCTCACAGAAAAAAGACTATTACGAGTTGCTCGGGATTTCCAGAGGGGCCTCGGCAGAGGAAATTAAAAAGGCCTATCGAAAGCTGGCGGTCAAATATCACCCCGATAAAAACCCCGGCGATAAAGCCGCCGAGGAGCACTTCAAAGAATTCTCCGAAGCCTACGAAGTGCTGAGCGACCCCGCGAAGCGCCAGCAGTACGACCAGTTCGGGCACGCCGCGTTCGGCGCGAGCCGGGGTCGCGGCGGCGGCGGCGGCGGTTTCAGCGGCGGCGGTTTCGGCGGCATCGACCTCGAAGAAGCCCTGCGTACCTTTATGGGCGCATCCGGTGGCGGCGGCGGCAGTATTTTTGACAACTTTTTTGGCGGCGGCGGACGCGCGCGCAACCCCAATGCACCGCAACAGGGCGCCGACCTGCGCTTCGATCTCGATATCGACTTCGAAGAAGCCGTCCTCGGCTCGCACCGCGAGATCCGCATCAACATCAACGAGACCTGCGCTGCCTGCAAAGGTTCCGGCGCCGAACCCGGCTCCGGCAAGCGCACCTGCTCAGACTGCGGCGGCGCGGGCCAAGTGATCAGCGGCGGCGGCTTTGTGCAGTTCCGCCAGACCTGTCCCACCTGCCGCGGCGCGGGCGAGGTAATTGAAAAACCGTGCTCCGCCTGTCACGGACAAGGCCTCGTGCGCAACAAACGCACCATCGATGTCAAAATTCCGGCCGGTGTTGAAACCGGCTCGCGCCTGCGGGTCAGCGGACGCGGCGAAGGCGGCCTGCGCGGCGGCCCCGCCGGCGACCTCTACATTGTACTGCATGTGCGCGAGCACGAATTCTTCAAGCGCAGCGACCTCGATATCATCTGTGAAATCCCGGTGCCCTTTCACATCGCCGCGCTCGGCGGCGAAGTACAGATTCCAACCATCCACGGCGCCGCCGATCTGAAAATTCCGGCCGGAACCGAAAGCGGTCAGATCTTCCGGATGCGCGGCAAAGGGATCAGCAATCCGCGCTACGGAACGGGCGACCAGCACAGTGTTGTTCAAATTGAGGTTCCGAAGGGGCTCGGCAGCAAGGAAAAGAAAAAGCTTCAGGATGCCGCCGCTGTTCTCAGCGAAAAACATTTTCCGCAAACCCAGAAACTGCAAAAAGCGGCCGAAAAGTTCTACGCACACAAAAAAGCTCTAGAGCAATAAAGGAATGGGATAGTGGAATACGGAAGTGATGGGATAAGGGGAGAGAACCCATCCCGCACTCCACGACGCCACCACTCCGACGGGGATACGCTATGAGAATCCACTGTTTCATAAATCCGGACTCCCTCCTTGAAAATATTGTGACGCTCTCTCCCGAGGAATCGCACCACCTCGCGCGCGTCCTGCGCGTTGACGTTGGCCAGGAACTGACGCTGTTCGACGGCGAAGGAACCCGCGCCGAGGGCGTCATCACCCGCGTTGACAAAAAGGGGGTGGAAGCGAAAATTACCGCGCGCGAAACGATTGCCCCGCCCGCGGTGGAGATCACTCTGATTCAAGCCGTCTGCAAACCCGACCGCTTTGAGCTGATTCTGCAAAAAGCCACCGAGCTGGGCGTGCGGAGCATTCAGCCGGTCGTCACACAAAACGCCAGTCTGCCCGCCGGTAAAATTGAGAAGATGATCGAGCGCGGCGAAGCCATCATCCGCAATGCGGCACAACAGTGCGGCACCGCCTGGATGCCGCAGTTCCTTCCCCTGAAGCGGCTGACCGAGGTTTCTTTTGAGTCCAGCGTCACGCTGGTCGGCTCGCTGCACCCGAACGCCAAACCCTTCCGTGAAGCTTTCCAAACCTTGGAAAAAAGCGGCATGAAGACCGCCGCGCTGCTGATCGGGCCGGAGGGCGATTTCACCGAAGAGGAAGTGAATGCCGCCGTCGCGGCGGGCGCCATCCCCGTCACATTCGGAACACAGATCCTGCGAACCGAAACCGCCGCCATTTTCGGGTTGAGCGTTCTGACCTATGAGTTGTTCTGATGGAATGCGAGATGCAGGATACGGGATTGCATTCGAACCCGTTTCTTCGCATGATCTCGCATCCTGAATCCCGAACCCCGAATCGGAAGTTTCTGTTATGAGCACAAAAGTTATCGCACTCGCCAATCAAAAAGGAGGCGTCGGCAAAACGACGACCGCCGTCAATCTGGCCGCCTATATCGCCAAGCGCAAAAGGAACGTCCTGCTGATCGACCTCGACCCGCAGGCCAACGCCACCAGCGGCGTCGGACTGGAAAAAGAAGAAGGGGGCAGCATCTACGCCGCCCTGCTCGGCGAAGCCGATGTCCGCACCCTGATTAAGCCAACCGGCACCAAAAACCTTCATATGATTCCGTCCGAGCTCGACCTCGCGGGTTGCGAGGTGGCGATTGCGCGGATGGATGACTATCTGCACTGCCTCAAAAACGCGATCCAACCCATTGTGGATCAGGATGAGTATGACTACATCCTGTTCGACTGCCCGCCGTCGATCGGCATTCTGTTCATGAACGCGCTCTACGCCGCAGACAGCGTCGTCGTCCCGATGCAGGCCGAATACCTTGCTCTGGAAGGGCTTAGCGTGATCTTCAGCCTGATCGACAAGGTGCGCAACGCCGGAAATCCGGGCCTGAACATTGAGGGCATTGTGATGACCATGTGCGACCTGCGCACCAACCTGGCTCAGCAGGTGATCGACGAGGTGAAAAAACATTTCGGCGATCAAATCTATCAAACGCTTATTCCGCGCAGCATTCGCTTGAGTGAAGCACCCAGCTACGGTCAGCCCATCTGCCAATATGCCCCGCTCTCAAAAGGCGCCCTCGCCTATCGGAGTCTCGCGCGGGAATTTCTGGATCGGCAAAACAAGACATCCGTTCCCGGCCTCAAGCCATCCTCCGTCTACTCGGTTCCCGACCCGGAACCCGAGCCGTTTGAATCTGCCATCGAAAATGACTTGGCAGACGAGGACTAAGGACCTATTTTACACGCTCTTTTGCTGGAGGGGTGGCAGAGTGGTTGAATGTGGCGGTCTCGAAAACCGCTGTACCCGCAAGGGTACCGGGGGTTCGAATCCCTCCTCCTCCGCCACCTACCGTTTTTCTTTTTTCCCTCTAAAAAACAACCAAAGCCGGAAGCGGAGTTGCTGCCATCGCGAAGGTTTTGAAGGGCGGGGCCGCGCCGAAGGCGCTTTCATATAATCTCTGTCAGAAATTCCCATGCGCAGGATGATTTCACTTTGAACGGAGTTCTTCAAGGGAATCTCTGCACATCCGCTTAAGCGTCCGGTTGCCCGCTGAGGCATGCCGCTAGCCATACAGAGTGTTCGCATCCGAACTCTACTGTATGGCGGAGGAGGGGGGATTCGAACCCCCGGTACCGGATTAGGGTACACACGCTTTCCAAGCGAGCTCATTAAACCACTCTGACACCCCTCCTAAACTTGAAGCGCGAGAATCTAACAGGGTTCTTTTTAAAAATCAACCGGCGGGAGCTCATTTGTTTTCAGGAAAAGTCTGATAAATAGTTGCCGGAGCCCCAGCCGGGGATTATTCTCCGAAAACCAACGAATGCATCGCTAGTCACAGAAGGAGCCTTGGTATGAAAATAGTCCGGAACACCTCTATTCTCCTTTTCACCCTGGCATTCACTGCGCCGCTTTGGATCTTTGCGCAAAGCGATATGACAGGCATTTTCGACGACCTCGCCGAGTTTGAACCGGCCCCTGCGCCAACCGCTCCGCCGGTTATCACCATGCCGCAATCCGTCGCGCCGGAAACCTCTCCACTGACGCTTCAACCGCCCGTGGCTCAAAGCCCCGTTCTCTACACGATGGGAAGCGGCGGCCCGATGCCCGCCGCACAACCCGAAATTGAGGAGCAACCCGTCGATATTGAAGCCTGGCTTGCACGCGGAAAAGACGCCTACTCCGATGACAACTGGGATGAGGCGCAAAAATTATTTGAGGCGGTTCTCTACACCGACCCCTATAATAAAACCGCCATTCGATGGCTCGCGCGCATCGCCGACAAAAAAGCCGGACGTGAGCTCAAGAGCTACGACACCACCCGCACCCGAATGCTCGAAAATGTACAGGCCGCGTGGAACACCCCGAAGGCCGAAGGGCAGCAGACTGGCGGCACGGAGGTCCTTCGCGAGCCGACTGCTGATGAACTGCGCGCTGAAACTCTGCGCGAAAAACTCGACTCCATCCGCATTCCAGCCATCGCCTTTCAGGATGCCGACATCCAGCAGGTGGTGCTCGAACTCTCCGCGCTCTGCCGCAAGCTCGACCCCGAGCGCAAGGGCGCCAACCTAGTGGTCTTCGGCACCTCCGAGACTCTGCTGCCGCCCGTCACCTTCTCCGGCACAGACCTCTCCGCGCTCGAAACCCTCGACATCATCACACAGATGTCCGGCATGAAATACGACATCGGCCCCAACATGGTCAGCCTGACCCCGGTCAACTACGAGCCGCCGCAACAGATGGTCTCCACCGAGTTTGATATTCTCTCCTCCGTCGGCGGCAAAATGGCGATGATGTCCGGCGATCAGGAGGGACGCGCCGGCCTGATCGATGTGCGCGGATTTTTCAGCGGCGTGCCCTTCCCGCCCGGCGCGAGCGCGCAATACAACCCCGAGTTCAACATTCTGCTGGTGCGCAACGTGCCCAAACATCTCGATAAAGTGTCCAGCCTGATTGATCACTACAATCGCAAGGCGCTCGAAGAGCGCTCGCAGCAAGTCGAAATCGAAACCAAATTCATCGAAGTCGCCGAAGGTGCGCTCGAAGAACTCGGCTTCGAATGGACCGTCGGCACAGCGGGCGATCTGATCAATAACGATACGTGGGCCGTTCCCGGTGGACAGAAACTTTTCACCGACACGCTCCGTAGCGGCGAAGACGCATTCGCTTCCTCCGTCAGTCCGGCGGGCCGCCCCACCTCCTTCGGAAGCTATGCCGGTGCTGTTTCCGACCCGACCGGCGACGGTCTGGTCGGCGCTGCGGGCGAACTGCTGATTCAGCGGGTAAAGGACGACCTCCCCATTGACCTGATCATCCGTGCGCTGGAACGCTCGGCAGGCTCCGACCTGCTCTCCGCTCCGAAAGTACTCACCAAAAGCGGCGAAACCGCCACCATCCACGTCGGGGAAACCCACTGGTTCCCGACCGCCTACGACGTGCAAATCGAGCGCTATGCCCAGCCCAGCCTCGTTCCGCTCGACTACGAAGAGGAAAAAACCGGCGTCATGCTGGAAGTCACCCCAGAGCTGGATGCCGAAAACGGAACGATCGACATGAAGCTCTCGCCGGAAATCCGCGAACTGGCCGGATTCGACGAACAGCATGTCAGCACCCTCTGGCCCTTCTTCTCCGCGGGCGGCTCCAGTGCCAATGCGTTTGATATTACTCCAACAGGCATAACAGCGGATGACATACAAGATCTGCTGGGAACTCAACAGGGCGCCGCTGACCGCCTGATTGCAAGACGACCTGTCTTCAAAACGCGCAAAGTGGAAACCACCGTCACCATCGAAGACGGCAGCACGATTGCCATGGGCGGACTGATCAAAGAAAAGCTAGAAACCTTTAAGGACAGCGTTCCAATCCTTGGAAAAATCCCGTTGCTCGGCCGCCTCTTCCGCTCCGAGGGCGAACGCAGTGTGAAGCGTAACCTGCTGATTTTCGTGACAGCCAATCAAGTGGACGCCACCGGCTACAAGAAGAGTGCGGAATAGTCGGCAGCGCCGACGGGCTTGCTGTTTTCCAAGGCTTGGAAAAATTTAGAGGAAAGTTTCCCATGTTTGGAAAATTTATCCCAGTGATGATGATAGGTTGCGCCCTCTCCGGCGCGGCACAGGCCATCACCATCTGGAGTGAGGATTTCAGCAGTTACGTTGATGCAGGAATTACCGGAGCCGGAAACAGCGGAGGCTATCCCGGCTCTGTTACGAAATGGAGCATTGATGTCAGTAACTGCACGCTTTCAGATGCGGCGGACTATTTCATGGCCGTCGACACAAGCGGCGGACGGATGGAAGCGGTGGATATTGATGGAGAAGCCGTCTGGACTTCTGAGTTAATTGATATCAGCGCTTACACAAACATCTCTCTTTCAGTCGATACATCCGAAAACGGCTCTTCCACCAGCGGTTCCAAATATGTCCGCCTTTTCTACAAACTGAACGGCGGTACCGAAACCGCTTTTTCTGTCAACCCGACCAACAGCGGGAACTGGGGCGCCGCGACCGCTGCGCAGAGCAATTTATACGGCTCAACCGTTCAAATTATCACCCGCGCAAACAATCCCAACGCCAGCGACGCATCCATTTTTGATAATGTGTCAGTTTCCGGCGACAGCACCGCCGCCAATCTCCCGCCGGCTCTCGACCCGGTCGGCGACAAGAACGTGATGGAGCAGGGAACACTCGAATTCACGGTCACCGCATCCGACCCGATTGACGGCGATGCGATCACGCTGAGCGCGACCAATCTGCCGACGGGAGCAACCTTTTCGACCAATGGCCTATTCAACTGGAACAATGCGGTGCCGGCTGGCGCATACGACGTCACATTCTATGCCGCCGATAAAGACGGAGACGACAGCGAAACCATCACGATCACCGTGTCAGAGCGCCCCAAACTGCTGATCTCCGAAATCGCAGATCCTGCCGGAACGGGCGAGGATGTCTACCGCTTCGTCGAGCTCTATAACGCCGGAACCAACACGCTGGATCTGGCAGCAGGCGAATGGTTCCTCAGCAAGCAGGTTAACGGCGGAACCTGGTACGATATTCCGCTAGCCGGCCCTGTCTCGTCCGCCTCCGCGTGGGTGATTGCGTACAGCGCAACCGACTTTCAGGACGCCTACGGCTTTGCGCCCGACCAGGAAAGCGGAACCGTCAGCGGCAACGGCGACGACGCCTACTTCCTCTACTTCGGCGGAAACCACACAAACGGGATCCTGATTGATGTTTACGGGGAGCTCGACACCGACGGCACTGACACTACCTGGGACTATGAGGACAGCTGCGCGACCCGTAATAATAACATTCTTGCTCCAAATAATGTGTGGACAGCCTCCGAATGGACGATCACCGCCGGGGCAATGACTGACGACATGACGCCCGGCGAGCACGGTCCGCGTCCGGAGTTCCAAGGATTGGGAAATCAGTTTGTTTTCCTCGGAGACGATCTGACGCTACCGGTCACTGCGGTTAACACCGTGCGCACCGATGTCATCACTCTTTCGGCAACCACCCTGCCCGCCGGAGCAACCTTCCCCATATCTATTGGCACCAACACCGTTGAAAGCACGCTGAACTGGAACGGCCCGGCCGCCGGCGTCTACACAGCCACCTTTTCCGCTGCAGGGGAGTCAGGCACAACAACAGAGTCGATCTCTATCACGGTATCGAGCACCTCGCAAATCGACGGGAAATTCTACGGATGGGATCCCGACACCATTGTCAAACTTAGGAACGGGCAGTTCTGGCGCAACACCGGCGGTGTCGGGGCCACCCTCGAGCCGCCCCTGCGCAATCCCGATGTGTCCGTCACCAATCCGTTCGGAACCCGCCGCATGACCGTCGAAGAGGTCTCCGGCTATACGACGGTGGAGCGCATCGACAGCATCGAAAGAAGCGTCACCTGTGCCTTCAGCGGCCTGCACGACGGCAACATCTACGAACTCGCCGACGGCACCGTGTGGGAACAGACCGACTTTGAAAACATCCCGTCTGCGGCCGATCCGGTTACGGCCTGGCGCTGGGTCGAGGGCGGGAAAACATGGATGCGCTTCATCGACCGCGAGGATATCGTGATCGGCACCTGCGAGGTGATCGCCTCCGCCGTTCCGACCAATTCAACCATCACCAGCTCAATCGACGGCTGGTTCCGCGGCCTGAAAAACAAGCGGGTCTTCGCTCTCTCCAACGGACAATTTTGGCAACAGCTCGATCTCGATAGCTCCACCGAAACCATCTACGGGCCGGTCGTCACCATCACCAACTGGCTACAGAGCGGAATCTGGCGTATGTCTGTGCAAGGAGTCACCTCGCCCGCCTACGTCGAAGTCCATCAGCTAACCAACGTCACGCATACCGCAATCAGCGGTTGGTTCCACGGCTTCGGCCTCAGAAATATTTTCCGCCTTCAAAACGGCAGCTGGTGGCGACAAACATCCCTCGATAATTCAACATCTACCCGGTTCGGCCCCGAAGTTCTCATCTGGAATGACAACGGCACCGACATTCTTGAAATGCCGGACGAGGGCCGCTCCGTTTCCGCCGAAGAGCTGACTGTCCACCTGGAAAGTTCCATCACGAATAAGTTCAGCGGCCTGCACTACGGCAATCTTTACCGGCTCAATGGCAATGGCGACTGGTTGCAGATCAGCTTTGAAAACGTCATCACGAATGTCAGCAACCCCTCGGTGATGCTGTGGATCGAGGGGGCGCAAACCAACATGGTTGTGCGCGGCGATTCTGACGTCACGATTGGTTCATGCACCGTCGTCGATCCGGTCGGGGATGCAGACGGAGACCAGATCAGCAATGCCGCTGAAATGACGGCTGGAACCAACTTGTTTGACAAGGAGTCAAAATTTGAAGTCACCGAAACCACCCGCGACGGAACCAGTCAAACCGTCCTGCACTGGGATGCGGTCGAAGGCCGTGTCTACAGCATCGAATGGACGCCATCGCTCACCGAAAGTTTCCAACCCTTGGAAAATAAAATCGCCGCGCCGCAAAACAGCTGGACCAACACCGTTCACAGCGTCGAAACCAAGGGCTTCTACCGCATCGGCGTGCGCCTCGCCGACTGAGCAACACTGGTTGCGGCGCATAATTTTCCAATGCCTGGAACCCGGCAATGCCGGTCAATCTTCTTTTTTCCAATATTTGGAACGTCAGGAACGGGAGACGGCGGGTTTGAAGGGTTTTCGGAACGCTTCGTCGAAATCGTAGCCGTTGGCAAAGTCGGCACGGCTGTCTTCTTTGGTCTTCCCGAGCAGCCCGCTCTCCACCATGTTAAAAACAATTTCGCCAACGTCTTCGGTGCGGTTGATGCCCCACCCGTTCAAAACTGTTTTGGCCATCGGCCCGAATTCTTCGATCGCAGATTCGCGAATGCCAGCCAGCAATTCCTGCCCGCTGACGTGGCGCGGCTTTTCGAGACGGCGCACCGTAAAGTCGAGTCCGGCCCGAACAAAGGCGTAGGCCTCCATCGTGTAGCGCGGGTCGCGGGCAAGAATGCCCGCAAGCAATTCGTCGGGAGTTGGATGTTTCACTCAACAATCCCTTCCCGGATTTTTACAGCCAGCACTTCCATCTCTTCCGGGCTGTCATAGCGTTTGGCGGCCCAGTTCCAGTGGTGCCCGTCGTCGTTGAAACGGGGAATCACATGGATGTGAATGTGCGGCACTTCCTGCCCGGCGGCTCTTCCGCTGTTCTGCATAATGTTCACGCCATCAGCCCCGAGCGAGCTCATCTGCGCGGCGGCAATCCGCTTGGCGACCCGCATCAGTTTGGCAACCACTGCATCCGGGGTTTCGGTGATGGAATCGTAACACGTTTTAGGAATGACCAGCGTGTGGCCTTTGATGATCGGACCGATATCCATGAAAGCCAACGTATCGTCGTCTTCATAGACAATCGTTGCCGGGATGTCGCGGTTAATTATTTTTTCAAAAATGTTCATGAGGGGAGTGTAGCGCAGCGAAATATTTTTCCAAGCATTGGAAGTCATTGCATAGCGGCTTGCGGCATTTTTCCAATCCTTGGAAAATAAAAAAGCGCCCCGCAGTCCGGGGCGCCTTCTGAAACTGAAAGGATCGGATTATTTGAGGGCTGAGCGGCGAATGATCAGCGTCAGCAACCCGCCGATTCCGAACATTGCCAGCGTTGCCGGCTCGGGAACTGCATCCACAGTAAGACCGTTGAGACTCCATCCGTTTCCAACAACCCCTGCCGTGCCGGAAATGCGCAATACATCGCCAGAAGCGACGCTTATGTTAAACAAATGATTTCCGGTAGAAGAAATAGTACCCGAACTGATCCCGTCCACATAGATGGTCGCCTCGTCTCCATTAGAAGAACTCCAACTGGTAACATATACATTCGTAAGTGTGACCGCTTGGTCAAATGTGACATCGATCCATTCACCCACATCAAATCCAGCCCCATCGTCTCCCGTGATGCTCGAATTAATCCCAAAGCTGCCTGAATTGGCATTCATGATTCCATCACTGGCAGTAAATGTTGCAACAATTCCGCTGTTTGTGAAAGAAACCGGGCCCGGCTGATTCTCCAGCGCTGCACCCAGCGTTCCAAGAACAGTGCCGGTAAAATCAAACATGACGCCCGCGCTGGCAACAGCCGCAACGCCGACAAGCAATGCCAACATAATTATTCGCTTCATTCTTTCTCCCGATTAACAAACAAGCTGTTTTCGCATGCTACTCAGAGAAAGAAATTTGTTAAGAAGTTTTTTCACAAAAAACTGGTTAAACTTCCCAGCTTAAAAAAGGATTGAGAGCGAGCGCGGCGTTGAAGTAGCGCGGGTCGTGCGAGACCTCTTCACCGATCCAGGCGGGTTTTTCGAAGGGCTGACCTTCGGTTTCGAGCTCGATTTCGGCGAGGATCAGGCCGGCGTTTTTACCGGAAAACTCGTCGATCTCCCACGTGTTCCCGTTGAACGGCAAGAGGTATCGCATTTTTGAGACAATCCGACCTCCACAGAAGTTCTTGAGCATGAAGTCGGCCTCTTCGGCAGGAATCTCATACTCCATTTCGGAGCGGGAAATACCTTCGGTCGGGCCTTTGAGGGTCAGAAATCCCCGGTCAGCGGCCCGCCGGACGCGGACGGTTATTTTTTCCGAACCGGAGGAAATATAGCCCTGCTCGTAAAGCTCGCCGGCTCCGGCGGCGGCGCGCCAGGCGTCACCGACCACTAAAAATTTCCGTTCGATCTCCGTCTTCATGAACAAATCCTTGCTTTCGATCCGCTGTTCGGGGATTTTTAGCGCAACTGATTTTAATTGAAAGGATGAAAATGAACCCTGCCCTGATTGTCGCCTTAGATGTGCCTACCCTAAAAGAGATGGAGGATGCACTGAACCGCCTGCCCGAAACGATTGAGTGGTACAAGGTGGGCCTGGAAATCTTCTGCGCTGAAGGGCCCGCCGTGCTGGAACCGCTCAAACGGCGGAATAAGAAAATTTTCCTCGATCTAAAGCTTCACGACATCCCGCAAACCGTTGCCAACGCCGTAAAGACCGCCGCCAGCCACGGGGTGAATCTGCTGACCGTGCACGCCATCGGTGGACGGGCGATGCTGGAAGCCGCAGCGAAAGCCGCGCGGGAGTGCGATAATCCACCGAAGATTGTGGCGGTGACCACGCTGACCAGTCTGGGTCAGGATGATTTTCAGGATCTTGGCATCGAGCGGACCATTTCTGAACAGGCTCTGGCTCTGGGGGAATTGGCGATCAGCTCCGGCATCGACGGATTGGTGACGAGTGCTCACGAGGCGGGGGCTCTACGCGAACGCTTCCCCGAAGCCCTGCTGGTGACACCGGGCATCCGCATGCCGGACGGCGACGTGGGCGATCAAAAACGGGTTGCGACGCCCGCCTTTGCTGTACAGCAGGGCTCAACCCATCTGGTGGTGGGCCGCCCGATTATGCAGGCGAATGATCCCTCGGCAGTGACTGCCGCGATCTTAGCGGACATAAAAACAGCCCTTTAACCCAACAACTCTTTTCCCAAATCCCTGGCGGATCTTTCTGAGGCTCACGACAACCCTGTTGTCGTGAGCCTTATTTTTTGAATCAAAACAAATCCTGCTCCCGACACGTCCCTTGGCCCCTGATGCCCTCCGCATCGGGGGCTTTTTTTATGCCCACACAAAAATAACGAAAAAACACGGGAATACCCCCCTCTTCCGCACGACTAGACAAGCGCACTCAACAGAAAGGGGCGCTATGAAACATGTGAGACGAGTCGGGAGGTTTATATTTTTCACGGGAGTGGGAATGTTCATTCCACTGCACGGATTCAGCGCGGGGCAGATCATCGTTTATGCCCGCGATACCAGCACGAGCAATGCATCACCGCCAGCCGCCACCGCCATTCTTGACGGAGGAGTCACCGCCCTAAACTTCGGCGCAAACAATTGGGTGACATTTTCCGATCTTGATGCCGGCACACATACGGTTCAAGTCACCATAGCAAACGGCTACCTTCCCTGTGAAAGCAGCACCGTTTCCAACTCTCTGAACGATCTGGATTCTGATTACGGAAATCCTCGCCGCATTGAGGTGACAGATAATGAGTCAGCAATGGAAACATTCCGATTCGATCCGATCATCATCGTCTCTGCGACTCTTCGAGATGCCTGGACAATGGAACGACTGGAAGATGCCGCCATCGAATTCATCGTCAATAGCGGCACGGAAAGCAGTGCGGTTTTTTCCAAATACCCGTGGAATGCGAGCTATGCAAATCCGTGGGAAACGGGTGATTGGGGGGATTCCCCATCCAATACATTTTTATTCTCTCCGTACAGCTACGACCTGAGCATCACCCGCTCCGGCTACCAACTGCTCACCTCAAACAACATCATCACAAATGCCGTTGCGGGGGATGAGGTTGACCTGAAAGAACTTTTTCTTCTTCCCGTCGACATCAACAGCAACCAGATTGCCGACGCGTGGGAAACACTTCACTTTGGCGCAGGAAGCAATGTGGTTGCCGAGGCGGATGCGGATGGTGACGGCATCAGCAATCGCGATGAATACATTTCTGGAACTGACCCGACCAACGAACTGAGTTTTCTGTGCGTGAACACCCCGGTCTCCGGAACAAACGGGCTTGAGCTCACATGGAATACGGCATCGTGGCGCACCTACTGCATCCGCGGCACCACCAATCTTTGCGACACCGGAGACTGGGTGCAGGTGGCGGGAACATGGGAAGCCACAAAGGATCAAACGGTGATGATCTGGACTGAAACCAATCTGAACTTGAGCTGGAACAACAGTTACCGCGTTGACGTGGTGCCCTGCACATGGAGCGAAACCAATCAGGTGCTGATCAAAACCAACAACTGGCCCAACGGAGGCTCCGGCGGAGGAACCAACGGCCCGCCGGTTCCGTAAAAAATTCAACTCTTCCCGTGTTTGGAAAAAGGATCTCTCCTTTTTCCGAACACGGGAGGCCGCCGCACGGCGGCTTGCTGTTTTTTTCCAACCTTTGGAAAGCTCTGAGCCGCGAGCCGGAGCCCCGGCCTTTTCTCTTAAAAATGCCAAATGGCGGAGACGAAAATCTGATGTTTGTTCACATCGGAATGCATGTTCTGCCCCGACAACAAGTCGCCGCCCACCTGTTCGCCGCGCTCAAAGGTGTAGGCGATATCCAGGACGATCTTGCCCGGATCTTTCCCTAGTGAAATCCCGGAACCGAGACTCAGCCCCCAATATTCATCCGGAGCCCCGGTGGCGGGCCGCTGTTCCCAGAATACGCCGCCGCGCAGTGGAATTTCAGTCCAAGACAATACACACAGGTATTCGCTTCCGCAGCGGATCGACCAGCAATCGTCCAATGCCGAGGAGGAATAGGGCTCCCCATTGACCGGGTTGATGCGATCTTCACCCTCCGCCTTATAACTATACTGAGACCAATGAGTTCGACTTATATCCATTGCGGTGTAAAACCGGTCGTTCCATCGCCACAAGGCCCCCACGGCCCAGTAAAGTGGAAAGGTGTACTCTACACCCCGCCTGCGCACGTCTTCATATGCGCCTTGAGCCACTTGAACCCGGTTGGTGTCGAACGTGGAAACCTGATGATGAATCCGCCGAGTCTGCTCTCCATGGCCCGTCCACGGCAGATCAACGGTGGCACCGAGCGTCAGCTTTTCCGATGCAACCCAAAGTGCGCCGATCGTGGCATTAAAGCCGTAAAACTGGTCCGTGGTGTTGTCTTCGCGGTAGCTTCCCTCAACGGTGTAAGCGCCCTCTTGAACCGTCGATTCCACGTCGACGTTTGGAGCAGTGGTTACCGCGCCGGAAAACGCATTGGTGATCGTGCCGAATGCCCCTCCGTACCAAACCCCGCCCCATTGAGCCTCCGTTGTAGAGCTCCGAGTATCTGTCACCTCGGTATAGCTGTCGGAGTCTCCTTCATAATTTGCAATGAGGGTGGACTCGAGCGGGTTTCCACGACTCGATCCATCCGTATAAATATTCAAAACGACCCCCAGCGAGAACGTCGGGGTAACGTCGAAGGCAAAAGCGGGGGAAAGCGCATCAATAGTTCCCCGCTGCCGGAAATCGATATCGGTCAGCAGAGAGGAGTTTAAAAGCTGGTTGATTTGCGTTTCAGCACAGGTCGTCGTCAAATTAGTTACCGTTACACGCTGATTGGCATCGTCATATAAATTGGTCGACCCTCTGTAAAACGTCTGGTTGGTTGTCGTGCTGATCGTCTGCTGACTGCTCCCCTGAAAGCGGGCAGTGAAAATCTGGGTGAAGTCATAGGACTCCTGATAGTTCATGGAAAACACGACGTTCCGATCATTGATGAGAAAGGGGTAAACGGCGCTGACATAGTTGAGTTCGCTGTTGTTGTACCGATCACGGCCCGCCTCAAGCTCGCGGGTTTCCGATTCATGGGAATCCTCCCGCGCCGAAAAGCGATAGACGGCCGAAACCTCCGGGCTTTCCAGCTGCGTCAGACCCGCCGGATTCCACGAGGCGGCCGTGGCATCATCCGCCACGGCGGTAAAGGCCCCGGCCAGCCCCAGCGCGCGAGCCCCGGACCCCGTGGGAAGGGGCGCCGCAAAAATGGTGGGCGGACGGAATACAGCATCACCCGGCGGCCCGGCACCCACCAGCTGCCCGGTCGGCCCGGCGTGGCTGATGTCCACAATAATCAGCCCGCCCGGCGTTGGAACGGCAATCGAATCCGCCAACAAAGAACCGGATGGCAGACAACAACCAACAAACAGGGCTAAACATATACGGAGGCGAATCATATTGTGGGGGAATCTACCACACGACTTTCTGAAAAAGAGTATGTATTTTAAAAGAGAATTCACGAAAGGCCTGCGCCCGCAGTCTCACGCCCCCTCAACCAAGGTAAAAACGGACGACTTGCAGGGAAATTCCCCGCATTTTTACTTTTTTGTCTTTGAATTTCTGTCTTTCAAAGCATCATCGGGACGAACTATGCAAACAAACCTGTCAACCTCTGACAACCAAATCCTCCGAGCCCTCCGCAAAAAAGGCGTCGAGGGATGGAACCTGTTTTGCGATCAATTTGATCCACTCATCTGCTCCATTACGGAATGGCCCAAGTGGAATTTTTCAGAAGAAGAAAAGCAGGACGTTCGTCAGGAAATCTATATTCAGCTCCAAAGTGCTCTTCCGAATTTTCAACAGAAATGCTCCCTCTGCTGGTTCATAAAAAAAATTGCCATGCGCCAGTGCATCAATGAAATCCGCCGCCAGATCCGATGGCGAACCATCATCATCCCTGCTGTACAAAAAAATTCGGATGGAGACTGGTGCGAGCTCGAATTTGAAAATGGCAATGCACCGGATCCTCACTATGAGGTTTTAAAAAGCGAACGATTACGGGCGCTGACAAATGCCATGAACTCGCTGAAAGCCACTTGCAAAACCTGTATCACCCTCTTCTATGTCCGCGATCTCTCCTATCGGGAAATTGCCGAGCGCCTTGGGGTCTCTGTGAACACAGTGGGTAGCCGCCTCTCCAAATGCCTGAATAAACTTCAAAGCGAACTCCGACAAAACCCCCTGTTTGAAAGGGAAAAACCATGACCAACCCTGCTGACCGTGTCTGGGCATACCTGCACAATGAAATGGGTGACGAAGAGCGTGAATTGTTCCAACACGCCCTGTCTAACGACGCTGAGCTGCGCGAGGCCGTCGAATGCGCCCGCAGACCCCATCATGAATTCAAGACCCTTCTTCCGCACCTTGAAGACGAGGGGTTCGATGAGCTCCTCGAAGAGCGCCTGCTCGCCAAGTGGGAATCCGAACATCCGGAATACGCCGAAATACCCCGCAAAACGCCGCCGCACCGCATCCTTCTTTTTGCCGCCCCGCTGGCGGCGGCCGCCGCACTGGCCCTTTTGATCGGCCTTCCCCTGCAAACCGGGCCCGTTCACTGGCAGCGCACCGCCTACGGAACCGCGCCGCAACTTCGCGGACAAACCGGCACCGGCGCGTACTACACCCGCTCGGATTTAAAAACCCTCGACCGCGCCCTCCGGCAGTCCGTCGAAGCGGCCTGCCGGCAACAGGGCGAGCCGCCTGAAAAATGGACGCTGAAAATCAGCCTGCAGGAACTGATCGGCGGAGCGCTCGCCGTCGAAGTTTCCGGTCATCCGCGCGGCGAGCCCGATTTTTCCAAGGTTTGGAAAAAAAGTTTCCAGGGCCTGGAACCCTTCCAGACAGAAGTTCCAAGGTTTGGAAAACAGATTGCTGAAGTGCTGAGAGGTTCGGCAGACTAATGTTCCGCTCGCCCAAACTGCGCTGGCTTCTGTTCGCCCTTTTGTTAGCCACTCTTCCGGCGTGCCTCTCCGTTCAGAGCCTCAACTCGTCCGACCCGCACGTGCTCCACCATCACAACTGGTGGAACTACTACGAGCGCGGGCGGCTCTACCTGCGTGAAAAAAAATTCCCGAACGCCCTGGGGGACTTCCAGACCGCCATCGGGCTCCATCCCGGCGCGCGCTATCCCTACAAACAGGATCGCTGGCGAGCACGCACCTACGGCATGCACATGATGGAAGGATACTTCCCGCACCGCGAACTCGGCATCTGCCTGTTCGAACTCAACCGCCCGCAGGAAGCGCTTTCTTTTTTAGAAACCTCACTGGAAATGGAGCCGTCCGCCCGCGCGAAGTTCTACCTGAATCGCGTCCGCCGCGAACTTTCCACCGCGACCGACTCGCCACGAATTGAACTGGCCGGGGTTCCGCAATGGACAAATCAACGAATCCAGACCCTCCAGGGCACCGTCCGCGGGAATAATCCAGTCGCAGAGCTGAGCATTAACGGACTGCCGGAATTTATCGAACTCGCCGAAAAGCAGATCGTTTTCAAGCGAGTACTTCCGTTAAGTGAAGGCAGCAACCGGCTCTCAATTGTTTCGGCGAATCTCAACGGACAACGAGCCAAAACTAATCTGCTCATTATGGCGGACTGGCAATCGCCGCAAATCAGCCTCCGGTATGTGATCCCGTCGGCCAGCGGGCATGAAATCTCCCTCTTCATCCAAGACAACTTCCACCTCGCCCGCGTGCACGTGAATGACCACGCACTCGCTCCCGGCGCCAAAGAATATACGTTCCGCGGACAACTCGCCCTCGATGAA
>JAEIOF010000015.1 GCA_016342445.1 Verrucomicrobiota bacterium
TCCATCTTGGAATCCCCTTTGTCCTCCGCTTCCAGAACCCCTTGCGCAAAGCGGGCCTCTACGAATTTTCCGCCGCGATGGCTTCGGGCAACAAAGTAACTTGAGAGAGCATTGACGGCTTTGGTGCCGACTCCGTTGAGGCCAACGCTGAACTGGAACACGTCGTCGTTGTATTTGGCACCCGTGTTGATTCGTGAAACACATTCAACGACCTTGCCAAGCGGGATCCCGCGCCCGTAGTCGCGAATGCTAACGGTGTCTTCCTCAACCGTGATATCCACCTTTTTACCATGACCCATGATGAATTCGTCGATGGCATTATCGATGACTTCTTTGAGCAGGACATAAATGCCGTCGTCGTAGTGATTTCCGTTGCCGGTTCGGCCAATGTACATGCCGGTTCGGGCGCGGATGTGTTCCAGCGAAGAGAGGGTTTTGATCTTACTCTCGTCGTAAACATGCGTTTTCTTCTGCTCAGCCATTTTGCTCCGAAAAATACCATATATTGGGCTTTTTGCCCGTAAAGCCGCTATATATAGCATGACTGGAAACCGCTCGCAACCTTGATGGGAATGGAATATTGAAAAAGCGGAATATTAGAGTATCGAAGGGACACCAGATCGATGACGCCTGTTATTCTGTCGATCCATTATTCACGATGTAGTCGGCAATATCGCGCAAATGAAGCATCCCAACCGCCAGAGAGGAGCGATCCATTACAACCGCCGGCGTTGCGGGCGATAATCTCAACCGGCGAAATGCATGCGTCAAGGGCATCCCTGCGGGGAGGCGGATCATTTTCCGCACATGCGGCCTGATGGAGTCGGTTGGTTTTAAGATCGGATCCATGAGGTCAAAAAGGGTGACAAATCCGATGAGACGACGAACCGATCCGCTGTAAACGGCAATCTGTTCGACACCGCGAGCGCGCAAAAGATCGAGCGTCTTCCGGACAGTCGCGTTTTCCGCGACAGAAATAATGGAGGCGGCAGGTTGCATGAGATCGCGAACCGGTTTCCGATGCATTGAAACCAAATTATCGATCATACCGTGCTGATGATCGCTCAGCGCCGTCCGCCGGGATTCCTCGGAGAAATATTCCCGCAGTCCCTCTAGCGAAAGGGAGATGCCGCTGAGCCGGTCGCTGCGCCCCCGGCCTCCGGTCAACAGGTTGAACAGCATTTTCAACCCCGTCGTGATCGGAAGAAGGAGCCGCCAGACCAGCAGCAACCCGCCGGACAGACGATACATGAGGATATCGGCCTGCCGCCGGAAAAGATTCTTCGGAATAATTTCTGCAAATAGGAAAAGCGGCAGCATCAGCGTGAGCGTGGCTGCGGTTTCGGCGCTCCACGGGATAAACCCGAAAAGATCTTCAGAGTGTTCGGAAATCCCGGCACGGAGATACAGCTGGGTGACACTTCGGGAGACCAAATAGACCGCGATGTTGTTGCCGATCAGGACCGTGAAAATAAAAAGATGCGCATCGGCAAGCACCCGTTGCAGACGGCGGGCGGCGCGGTCGCCGTGACGGGCACGATAGCGTAAGCGGATGCGATTCAGCAGATAGCCACCGGTTTCAAACCCGGAGAACATGGCGGAGAGTAAAATAAACAGTAAGATCAGCAGAAGAGTCATGACTTCACCTCCCGCCCGTTGAGATGCAATAAGACCTTCTCAATCCGCCGCCCGCGCACAGACTCAACAATCAGGTGCAGGTTGCGCACGTTGACTTCGTCACCGGCACGGGGCATCCGGCCCAGCAGCGAGATGATCAAGCCGCCCAGCGTGTCAAACGCCAGAGTCTCCATATCCTGCCCGGGAAGAAATCCCGTGAATAATTCCCGCCACTCGCGAATGGATAGCTGCCCCTGAAGCCGATAGGTGGTTTCATCCAGCCGGACGATTTCTTCGGTCACCTCCGGCTCAAAATCGCCGATCACTTCTTCAAAGAGATCTTCCAGGGTGACAATTCCGGACAAACCGCCGTACTCATCCACCACCGCAACCAGCCGCCATCCATTCGCCATGAATTCGCGCAGTAGCCGGTCAACCCGTTTGGTCTCCGGGACATAAACCAACGGATGAATCAACGACTCGAGGGAGCGGGCTGCGTTTTTATCAAAAAACAAATCACTGCTATTGATATACCCAAGAGGAATATCATCCTTATCGCGATAAATAAGCACCTGACTGTATTCATTCTTACGGCACGTCTCAAGAATCTCCTGCCGGCTCGCCAGCAGTGACCTGCGAAACACCTTTACGCGCGGCACCATAATCTCCCGCACCCGTATATCGGATAGGTTCACAATGTCTTCCAGCATCTCCTTTTCCTGCGAACCAAAGCCGGGTTCGTGATGAACAGCGTCCAGTAATTCCCTGAGCTCACCAGGTGTCAAACAGGACTCTGCGGCGGGTGAACGATCCAACAGGCGAAGAAAATGAAGCGCACGATGAAGGGCTTTGCTGAAAAAGCGGGTTATTCCAAACCAGAAGCGGAGGGGAATCGCGGCAAGCCGTAGAACACCGGCTGAATGGTTGATTCCGATGGCTTTGGGAACAATTTCCCCGAATAAAATCAGCGAGATCAACACCAAGGCGCCCCCGAGCGCTTCAAACCACTCGCCGCGCGCCGCGCCCCACCGACCGGCAGCGGTTGCCCCGGTACAGAAAAAGAGAATGTTAACGATGAGATTCCCGAACAGGATGCTGGAAAGAAGATCGGACGGCTCGTGGCGCAGAATAGAAAGAAGCTCTTCAATGCGCCGGTGATGACGAAGACGGCGGGCGGCATCCGGAGTCAGCGAAAACAGGGCCGTTTCCGATCCGGAGAAAAAGGCTGAGAGTGCCAATAGAATTACTATTGGCATCACAAAAAAACTAACCTCCTGAATAGAGTTCAAAATGCAGGGCCCCTTCGTTATAGTGCGCTGATTGTAGAAGATTTTACGGAAAAACACACTCTGCGGTGTCGAAAATATGAAGTCGAAAAACAACAGACTGGACGAGTGGAGACTAACCCGCGAACGGTTCCACATTTCGAGCCCGTTCCCGCCGCCATTCCGCCGTCGTCCAGGCCGAATGATAGGAGCCATTTTATCTGAGCTTCGAGGCCAGGAAGTACCGTCCGACACACTACCGGAAATCCTCCAAGCCCGTTGGGCCGTTATTGCAGGCGAACAGATCGCTCAGCACACGCATCCATCTCATCTGCGAGGTTCTCAACTCTATGTGTACGCAGATCATCCCGGCTGGCTTTCGGAAATCCGGCGACTACCAACGGAACATCTGCTGAAAAAAATCGCGTCCATTCCAGGCGCGCCGGAAATCAAGGAAATCCGCTTCCAACTCGACCCTTCTATCCGGACGTACCGAAAATAAAAAACACCGGGCTCTCAATGAACGCGGTGTCTGCTGCAATCTCTGCAATGGGACTAGAAGAAAGAGCGATAAACCTTAATCCGATCCCCCGATTCAACAGGGACATCCAGCTCGGGATGTTTTTCAATGCGATCGGCATTAAATGTGATGATCTGACCGTTGCGGGTAATCGTAACCCGCTTGGGATTTGCATATTCTGTATAGCCGCTGGCTGCCGCAATGGCCTGTAACAATGTAATCCTACGATTGAGCGGATACTCCTGCGGTCGAGAAATCTCGCCTTCCATATAATAGCTTTTCGCGGAGGTCTGGATGTTGACGGTGATATTCCGGTAAATTCCGCTGTCGGTATAAATCCGCTGAATCTCACGTTCAAGTTCTGAGGTGGTCCGTCCAACAGCCTTAACCGGTTCATCGATGTAAGGAAGCGTGATATTCCCCTTCTCATCAATCACCGTATCGATCTGCTTCTCCTGCGGAATCCCCAGCAAGGTGACAATCAGCGGATCAAGCGCCCTCAGCTTATAGAGTCCAACCAGCGCATTCTCATCACCTGCCGAGGTTCTGTCGAACGCGGCGGGTCCCGAACATCCTGCCAGCACAAATATGAGTAAAAGCGCAAAAATTATTCCTGTGTTCTTCATTAATAGTCCCTTTAAGCCGTGGTTTTCTCAGAGCCTGACTCCCCTGAGTTGTAATAGTAATTCGAGTAGTACGAGTGATAGTAGTAGTAGTAATCGTCACGCATGATGTTGATATTATTCAGAACCACGCCGACTTGTTTTATACCCAAAGTATCCATCATTTGCTTAGCGCGGATGATCATATCACGCGGATATTTCCGATACTGAACAACCAGTATCACCCCATCCATTTCTTTAGCAAGAACCGCCGAATCACTGATACCGACAAACGGCGGAGTATCGAAAATTACAATGTCATATTTATTTTTAAGACTCTGCACCAACTCGCCGATCCGCTTTGGATCGAGCACGCCCAGCGACGTGCGGGGGAGCCGTCCGCTCGGAAGAAAGTGTAAATTCGGAACGCTGGTCGTTTTGATGGCTTCCTCCACGGGTACATCACGCAAAAGAACATTAGTCAGACCAAACCGGTTGGAAACGCCAAGAATCGTGTGCTGAACCGGGCGACGCAAGTCGGCGTCGACCAGCAGAACCTTTTCACCCTGCTGTGCGCAAACGTAAGCCAAGTTAAAGGCGGTTGTGGATTTTCCTTCACCGGCTCCCCCGCTCAAAACAGCAAAAGCACCCTTGGTGGGGCCTCCCGATTCAGCGAAGGACATATTGGTTCGCAACACACGATACCCTTCAGCATGATCGCTGTCGGGACCCTCTTCAACCAAAGGCCGAACCTTCTGCGGAATAAGCCCCAGAACCGGAAGATTGATCCAGCGCTCCACGTCGTCGGCTGTTTTAATAGAGGTATCAAGATACTCAATAAAGTAAGCCAAACCGACCCCAGAGCCCAATCCGACGAAAATACTCAGGAGCACATTAAGAATCAAATTTGGACTGATAGGCCGGGTTGACTCTTCCGCGGAGTCAATAATTTCAACCGGCGTGCTCGGGATCTTCAGCGTAATGCCTTCCTGTGCAAGCCGCGACTGCAGGGCATTCATGATGGTCCGCTGGATTTCAAGCTCCTGGCGAGCCCTGTTAAACGGAAGCATTTTGTCACGCTGCGACTCCTGCTCACTGGTCTGGACCCCGCGAAGCTCCTCTTCCAGCGCATCGAATTTTGCTTTGGCTATGATATATTGCGCCCGCGTTCCTTTTTTTATTCCTTCCAGAGCCGCAGCCAATTTCACAAGCAATTCATCCCGAGCGGCCGTTGTCTGCTTCACCTCGGGGTGGTTTTCCCCGTAGTTTTCGAGGAGTGAGCTCAGAGCCACATCGTAGTCCTTGATCTGCGTCCGCATCGCCTCAACAAAGGGATCCCCCGCCAGATAACTGGATGCCGTAAGCAAATCTTCATTGCTCATCGCCTCCAGCTGTTCATAACGGGCCTTCTGAACCAGCATCTCAACACGGGAGGAAATTCGATCCCCCTCCAGTTGCTGGAGTTGCAGTTTTTCAACACTCTCTGCATTCGCACCTTCGGACAAAACGGTGATGTCCAGCTCCTGCCGGATATTCTCAACCTGTTGTTCTGCAACATTCACCCGCTCCTGCTGGGTTTCGAGTTCGCGGCGCAGCGCGTCCAGCGCGCGGGTCATCTCTTTATGCTTCAAATCCAATCGTGCATCGCGATACACATCGGCCAGCTCATTGGCAATGCGCATCGCTTCTTTCGGATCCTGCCGTTTCGCTGTAATAGAAACCAGCGAAGTGTCCCGAGACTGCCCGACTTCCAGACTCGATCTTAAAATTTTATATGCGTTTTCCTTTGAAATCTTATTGTCCTTTTTACCCCACACCTCCTGCAAATTCAGGCGATTGATTACTTCATAAAGGATAGGTTTGGATTGAATAATTTCGAATTGAGTGCGAAGAAAATAGGGATCATAAGCGCCGCCAAACTGAGACGAAGGAGCAAACGGATCCAGATCCACATTATCCCGATTCACTTCGATGCGCGCCTGAGAGGCATAGATTTTCGGCAGAGTAAACGTGTAGGCCGTTCCGGTAATCACCACGAGAAGGAGAACCGCCAGAACGATTTCTTTGCGCGAGCGAATTACCCGCCAGTAATCCAAAAAGTGAAGCGTTGTTTCTTTCTTCTGTTCTTCGCTCATTAGCTTATCCCTATTTTAAACAATGATGGTGAGGCGTTTAAACCCCACCATAATTAAAAACACGATTCAGACCGATTCCGAGTTACAGCTCGACTCGCCAGCCCACATCAAACATGTTCTGCGTCCAGTCGCCGTCCCCGTCGTCATAGGTCTTTTCGCTATGCTTGACACCCATTTCAAGAAAGTTGATCCGGTTCAGCTTATAGGTCAACCGGAAGTCCAGATCCAGACGTTCTTCATCCGATCTTCCACCACCGGTCTCGTTATCATTCTCGTCGTACTCTGTGTAAAGCTTGCGGGCGATCGCCTTAGCCATGAGCTTCGCCGTGAGATCGTGTTGGAAACCAAGAGTAAAGACCCGCGCGGTCTTCCCCCCGTACTGACTACTATCCGACACATCATAGGTCTGAGAAAAATTACCGGTCACACGAGTTCTCGGCGATGGAGAATAAGTTACACCCAGCTTGATCAAGGGTTCCAGGTGGGCATCGCTATTGGCCGGAGCCGGTAAATCTGGACGCACATGGGTCCCCCCCAGCTCAACAGTTCCCTGCCATTCCGGGTTGAATGTATGACTCAACTCGCCCGAAATCTCGGTCGCATCATAAGACGAATCACGATTGTCATACTCCACCATCCGCTGCCGCAAATTCAAGCTCATGCTTGTTCGCTGCGGACGGATGTCGCGTGCCCAGGAGAGCCCCCCCTCAATCGTGGTGGAGTCTTCGTCCTCAATCTCTTCATCATGCCGTCTCATTGAATGATTTAATGATAGCTCAAGCCGATCTCTTTCGCTCAGCACATAGGTTCCAACAACCCCCAGATTATTATTGTAATAATTGTATCGGCCATCACTGCCAGTCTTCCCCGTAGTTTTTTCCGAACTCTTGAACTTTTCAGAGACCCGTAACAGCGTCCGGGGAGAAACCGAATGGCTCAACACCGCGTAGATATTGGGGTGAATGTTATTTTCCGTGTCCGTTTTCAAGCGCACTTGAGATTTAACAACCAAATCGGTCCGCTCGGAAAGCGAAGCGTTAAAAGCGAAATCAATGATGTCTTCGATGTAGGAAGAGCTTTCGGGATCATTCTGCGAGCGGTTGACGTTATCGTTGTAGCCGAACCGGATGGTGTTGATGACACTGAACGGTCTATCGCCCTCAGCGAAAATCTGCCCGACCAGCAACCCAACCATGATCGGCAAAATAAGTTTTGTTTTTTTCATATATCCCTCAATAACTTTTGGCTGGCTCTAGCTCATTTTTCATACCTGCATCGACCATCAGGGTTAAACAGGAGTGAACGGGGTTGTGTGATCGTCTCCTCTATCGTCCGCGCCGGGATCGAACGGGTTGGGGTTGTCTCCGCCGAACTCATCACCACCCCCGCCGCCGCCTTCCTGCTCATCTCCGCCGGAACCGGCCTTCTGCTGTTTTTCACCAGCGCCGCCGGTTTCGGAAGCACCGCCGCCGGAACGAATCAACTTCTCAGCGTTGGCAACGGTAATCGCCGTATTGTTCGGGTAGTTTACAAAAAGATTACTGTTGTTGATGGCCTGCTTACTCAAATCCAGATTCTCCACACCGCCGGCCATCATCACGCCGACAATCGCGTACGGCATCACGCCCATATCGCCCGTCGCCTCGGCTTCGTTTAAAATGGCAATCAATCCGGCTTCAATTAATTTCGGATCATCCGTACTCGCGTACACAGCCTCCGCCGCTGCCTTTACGGCCAGACCCACAGCTTTTACACCTTGGTCAGCAAGAATCTGCTTCAAACCCAAATCGGCTTGAGCCGGAGCGGCCAGAAGTCCGACGGACAGAAGAAGTCCAAAAAACAGATGAATTGCATTTTTTCTCATTTTAATCTCCTGCTGCCGGACTATTTCCAAAAAAGCGCTGAACCTCCACCAAAGGAGCATCCTCGATTCGCTGAGCAAACCCACTCCAAAGAGGTTGCAAATCTACATCATTCAGCAGGCAGTAGTCAACCCACGTATCCACCCCTAGTGGTTTTTTAACACAGCCGCCCTCCACCGTGGCTTCGCCGAGAAAAATCAAAGTGGACTGGCCGACCACCCGCGCAAAGTCCTCCGGAGTCACCACCGCCGCTGAATCCATCAAGTCAAATAGTGAAAAACAAACCCCGTGATCATTCAAAAAGGCCGCGCACTCTTCCAGAGAGGCCGCCGCCGGCACGTGGTTTTTAAAATACCCCTTCGCCAGCAAAACCGACAAATCGGCAAACGTGGGCTGAGCCGCCATCGCCAACGGGTTGAAAGCGACAATAAACAAAAAGAGCGGCGCGAAATGACAGATCTGTTTCACCTTCATATGCGATGAAAAATATCGCCTTTAAGCCTTTAATTCAACCCTTAAAACACTATTCACATCCCCTCTTCCCAATCTTTTTCTTTCCCGACACCGGTTATCTGCTAAGAATATCCCCCCATGAAACAAAACTCCCACACCATCAAACTCACCGACGAACAGCAACAAAAACTGATCCGACTGCTTGCCGACTCTAGATACACCCCTGTTGACGTCCCCCACACCCAAAAGGCGGTTTCCGCCAGCAACTGCCGCATTAACCTCTACAACTCCGGCAAATGCCTTGTTCAAGGCAAAGGGGCTGAAGAGTGGATCACGTTCACTCTCGAACCCGAAGTGCTCGGCGAAGCCCGCCTCGGCTACGAAGCCGTCCACGACCCCGAAAGCGTCGAGCCGCACATGGGAATCGACGAAAGCGGCAAAGGCGACCTCTTCGGCCCGCTCGTCATCGCCTCTGTCTATACCGACGCCAAAACCGTCGCCATCCTCCAGGAGCTGGGTGCACGAGACAGCAAAAAAATCACCAGCGACCGCGTCGCCCTTCAGCTCGCCTCCGACATCCGCAAACAGCTCGATGGAAAATTCGCCATCGTCACCCTCGGGCCCGAAGCCTACAACCGCATGTACGCCAGCATGAAAAACGTCAACCGCGTCCTCGCCTGGGGCCATGCGCGCGCCATCGAAAATCTCCTCACAAAAGTCCCCGACTGCCCGCGCGCCCTCTCCGATAAATTCGGCCCCACCCACCGCATCGAAAGCGCGCTCATGCAAAACGGCAAAAAAATAAAAATGGACCAGCGCACCAAAGCCGAGTCGGACCCCGCCGTCGCAGCCGCCTCCATCCTCGCACGCGCCGCCTTCCTCAACGCCTTGCGCAAAATGGAAAAAGAGTTCGGCATCGAGACCGTCCCCAAGGGCTGCTCTGCGAGAGTCAAACAGATTGCCACTGAGCTCGTCGCGCACAAGGGGCCCGGCATTTTGCCGAAAACCTGCAAACTCCACTTCAAAACCACCGAAGAAGTGCTCCTCGCCAACGGCTACACCCGCTCCGACCTGCCCACCGCCTGATAGTTTTCCTATCTGTAGAACTTTGAGGGGATTTTTTCAATGCCTGGAAAAATATGCGTCGGTTTTTCCAGACCATGGAAAAAAAAGCCCCGCCGAATCCCGGCGGGGCTTCTTCTTTTCCTGACTGCCGATCTTACTCAACAGCAGGCGCGTGCTTTTTACGCGGGGCATCGTTCGGGCGTTTTCCCTCGCGCCGCAGAGGCTTTTCTCCAGAAAGCAGAGCCTGCAGGTGTTCTTCAACCCGCTGCTCCATATTTTGTTCACCCTCGTCCAAGCGTTGTCTCATTTTGGCAACGTCGCCCTCCGCCTTTTCAAGCCGCTTGCGAAACTCGGCCTGCATCTTTTCAGCGCCTTCGGTCAGCTTCACGCGAAGTTGATCAACCAGAACCTCTTTTTCAACCGGGTCGGTTTCGTTGCGGGCGGCTTCCGCCAACTGATGAATGGCATCTCGATTCGCTTTCATTTCAGCGCGCTGGACTTCACTCATCTGAGAGCGTTTCCGCTGTGCGCCAGGACTGCCCTGATGCTCCCTCATGGGGCGCTCCATCGCTTCCGCCGGCGGCAGTTCTTTTGGTTCCTCTTTGGATCCAAACGGCCAAAAGGCGGCTGACGCGCTACCGGCCGTAGTAAATCCGATCAATACATAGACGATCCACTTCTTCATTGTTCTCTCCTTCGGTTACATTTCCATGATGTCCAGCGAAGAGTCTGATATGGCCAGTATCAGGCTCTCCAGTTCAACCAGATCCTCTTCGAACTGAGCGCTCCACACGCCCACCTCCGCTACCGCAACGGCAACCGGAGCCGGAGAGGTCTGATTAAAATCAAAGGTGCTGACGACCAGCGTCAAACAGGCCGCCGTTAAGAAAACCGGTTTCCAGACCTTGGAAAAACTCACGACAGACCGCCGCTCTTCGCGCAAACGGGCGGCAATCTTTGTCACCGCCCATGGCGACGGCTCGATATCAATCGCGGGAACAGATGCACAAAAGGCTTTCAGCTCATCTCGTTTTGCCTGCGCTACGGGACAGGCGTTAAGTGCCCGCCGCTGCCGGGACGACAGCTCGCCGGTCTGTTCGAGTAGCAGTAGTTTTTCAATCTTTCGTATTTTCATCGGCCCACCTCCTGTAATTCGGCGTATTCCGAAGACAGCTCGTTCCGAAGCTTGGACAGGGCATATTGCATCCGAGCCAGCGCGGTGTTGATAGAGCACTTCTGTATTTTAGCAATCTCCTTAAAGGAAAGACCGGCCTGCATCCGGAGCCAAAAGACCTCGCGCTGATCGGACGGCAGTTTTTCAGCAGCCGCTTCGATCCGCCGACCGAGATCGCGCCCGCCAGTTTCCTTATCGGGCCCGAGCCGACCTGACGCCAGATGATCAGAAAGAGCCAAGCCGTCAGGACTCATCGGCACATCAAAAGAGGACTCAGGACGACGGCGGCGAATGCGATCGATCATCAAGTTGTGCGCAATGCGAAACAACCAGCTGAGCAAACTTTTCTGACGGTATCGGCTCATATTCTTAATCGCCCTCACCCAAACCTCTTGAAACACTTCATCGGCATCCTCGCGCCCCTCGGAGAACTTATAAATAAAGCCGTAGAGCGGCCCCTTATACTTTTCGACCAGCGCGCCAAGAGCCTCCGCATCGCCTTTTCGATAAGCCGACAGTAGTTTTGCATCGTCCTGATCCATCCTGATTCTTTCTCTGTCGGTGACTTTCATGGCGTATAACGGGTGGCAGTTTACTTTATTGCATTTTCGCCCTTTTTATCATGGCCTGCCCCGGCGGTTCTTGCCGTTTGCGGCAACGTGACGCTACACTATTCCCCCTGTAAACGGAGGGGTTATTATGAAAACAAGCGACCTCACAAGCATTCTGTTTCGCGCCTTCTGGCTCGGCATTCTGCTGCTGGCCTTCTGGGCCAACACGTACCTCGTCTGGGATGTCCGATTGTACGCCAGCCACGCCAAGTGGTTTGGGCTCAGCTACCACGAGTTTCAACTCTTCCAGTACGGCGGCATGATGCTTTTCATGATCGGCCTGCTGATCTTCTTTCTGTCGCCCTATCTCGCCATCAAATGGGTTGAGTACAGCAAAAAATCACCCCGTTGATTTTTCCAGGCTTTGGAAAAATTCCCTCAGCATCGTCCAACTGCTCAACGCCCCGTCCCAAACCGCGCCATAGGCGGCGATGGTTTCGGCAGAAAGCGACTCCGCCGCGCCTCGAAAAGTCGGCGTGCCGACGGCAATCATCCAGAGCGCCACCACAAACAGATTGGCCAAATAGATGATGACGCAGGAGAAAACCCGTCCGTTCTGCTGCACGTCCGGCTGGCGCTGACTCAGCATGTAGACAGTAAAGGTCACATGGAATCCCCAGGTCAACCCGACCGCCGCCAGCCACCACGCTTCATAAGCGCTGACATCCCAAAAGAAACGGACGGCGTACCAGAGCGCGATCACCAATCCGGTGTAGAACGGTAAAAAATAGGGTGCGAGCGAAATAATGAAATTACTCTTCGAGAGCATCACATGCCCACCCTCTTTGCCGACCTTTATCTTTCCGACCTTCGCCCCCATCAGCAATCCGGCAACTGCATGACTGAGTTCGTGGCCCAGCACATACGTGCGAAAAGCCGGCGGCAACAGAAAAAAGCCGAACACTGAAATCAAAAACCCGCAGGGAAGCGCCCACGCCGTCCAGCCCGATGCATCCGCCGGAAGCGATTTTAACAGGGAAAACAAAGTACGGGAAAACGCCCAGCAGAGCGGCAACAGAATCAGCCCAATCAGTAGTTTGAAAAACTTTTTCACGCAGCAGAAGATAACAGGCCGAATGATGGTTGACACTCCAAAAGACATCACGTATAACCCCACCTTCTTTCGACCTTTTTGGGGGTATAGCTCAGCTGGTAGAGCGCTTGAATGGCATTCAAGAGGTCAGGGGTTCGACTCCCCTTACCTCCACCAAATCAAAGGATTCCGAATGACTCGACCGAGAACACAACTCCCCATTCAATGGCCCGATCCGCCATTCAACATCGTCCTCATCGAGCCGGAAATTCCGCAGAATACCGGCAATATCGCCCGGCTCTGCGCCGCGACCGGCACCACGCTCAACCTGATCGAACCGCTCGGCTTCCAGCTGACCGACAAACTGGTCAAACGCGCCGGTCTCGACTACTGGGACGCCGTCAACATCCAGCGTTTTCCAAACCTTGGAAACTTTATGGAGAAAAGTTCCAAGGGTCGGACTCGACCAGAGGGAGAGAGGCCTCGCGGATGCGAGGCAACGACTAAAAGGAGTGGCCTACTTTTCTTCAGCACCAGCGGAACCAAGAGCTACACCCAAGCCGAATACCGCCCCGGCGACTGCCTGATCTTCGGAAGCGAAAGCCGCGGGCTGCCGCTTGAGCTGCTCGAAGCAAACCCGGACGATGTCTACAACATCCCCATACAACTGGAACATGTCCGTTCGCTCAACCTCGCCAACGCCGCCGCCATCGTGCTCTACGAAGCCCTGCGGCAGTTCAACAGGGAAGCCGAAGGATAAACGTTGTCCCTTCATTCAACGGGGTTTTCACCTCCACCGTTCCGCCGTGCAGGCACGGGACCGCGCAAATGTCGATCCGGAGCAGCTAAATACCCTGCGATCGATTTTCAATCAGCTGGAGGCCCGCCGCTACGGATTGCCGGGGGCGGATTCGGAAGCAAATGACATGGTAGAATTACAAAGCACTCTGGGCGGGTGTTGAGATATTTTGAAAAAGCAAAATACTAGAGCCTTGCCCCGGCGGTTTTACTTGTACGGAATAAATAAATCTGTAGGCTTTTACTAATGATTTTTCTCAAAAAACCGAATCGAAATTTATGGCTCTGGTGGGTGTCGATCGTCAGCCTCTCCATCGGAATATCCATTTTCATCCTGCTCAAACCCGCCGATCAGGATTATGAAATCCAACGCTACCGCTCCATGGCACTGGTGTTTTCCATGATGATCTCCGGCCTGTGCATTATCATTGGCACACAACGGCGCTGGTTCGGCAAAGACCTTTAACGGGTTCGCCTAAATCAGGCCGTGACCGGCGAGAATTTCACGAAGCGCATCCCGCTTCTCCGGGCTCATCTCACAGAGCGGCAGACGATAGACCTCTTCGATTTTTCCCATCATCGCCAGCGCGGCTTTAACCGGAATCGGATTGGTGTCGGCAAACATTCCGCTGAACAGATTCAGGTATTGGTCGTGCAGAAGCTGCGCGGCATCCCACTCGCCTTTCAAGGCAGTATGAATCAGTGAGGCCACCACATTCGGCACCACGTTGGATGCCACACTGATCACGCCGAGCGCGCCGTCGCGCATCATCGGCAGAGCCAGTGCATCGTCACCGGAAAGAACTTCGATATCGCAAACGTTCAGCGTCTGCTTGACGCGCTCCACCTTGCCGCCCGCCTCTTTGACGGCAACGATGCTGGGGTGTGCGGCCAGCCGGGCCACCGTTTCGATGGCAATCTCGCACGCGCTGCGCCCCGGCACGTTGTACAGAACCACGGGAAGCCCCAGATCGGCGACAGCGGAAAAATGGCGGTAGAGCCCTTCCTGATTGGGCTTGTTGTAATAAGGAGTCACCTGAAGAGTGGCATCCACGCCCAGCGCCTTAGCAAGCGTGGTCAGTTCGATGGCCTCGGAGGTCGAGTTGGCCCCCGTCCCGGCAATCACCAGCACACGGCCATGTACAGCAGCGAGGGTCTCTTCGATCACCTTCATGTGCTCAGCGCTGTTAAGCGTGGGCGACTCCCCGGTCGTGCCGACCGGCACAATGCCGTCGATTCCATTTTCGATCTGAAACTCGATCAACTCGCGGTATTTTCCATAATCCACCGATCCATCAGTGTTAAACGGGGTGACAATCGCGGTATGGGCTCCTTGAAACATAATATTCTCCTTAAGCAAGGGACTATGCCCTAGGCCTGGAATTTATTCAAACCCACAAAATCGAGTGTGGCGAAATAGTCTTCGACGGTCTCGGCGCGACGGATCTGAACCACCTCGCCGCCCTCGCGCAACAGCAACTCGGCGGAGCGGAGCTTCCCGTTGTAATTAAAGCCCATTGCGTGGCCGTGGGCCCCGGCATCGTGAATCACCACCAGATCGCCGATTTCAATCGGCGGAAGCGCGCGGTCGATGGCGAACTTGTCGTTGTTTTCACAGAGCGAGCCGGTCACGTCGCAGACAAAGTCGCACGGCAAATTCTCTTTACCCGGCACCGTAATGTGGTGGTAGGCCCCGTACATGCCGGGCCGCATCAGATTGGTCATGCAGGCGTCGAGCCCGACATACTGCTTATAGGTGTTCTTCTTGTGCAGCACACGGCTGACCAGATAGCCGAACGGCCCGGTAATCATCCGCCCGCACTCCAAGCGCACATCGAGCGGACCGAGACCGGCTTTTTCAATCTTCTCTTCGTAGAGCTTGCGGATGCCCTCGCCCACCACGGTCAGATCGACCGGCTTCTGCTCCGGCTTATAGGGAATACCGATGCCCCCGCCGATGTTGACGAATTCAAACTGAATTCCCAATTCGGCGGAAAGCTCCGCAACGAGATCAAACAGCAGGTGAGCCGTTTCAACAAAGTAAGAAGCCTCCAGCTCGTTCGATGCCACCATCGTGTGCAGACCGAACCGCTTGATGCCCTTGTCGCGCAAAATGCGATAGCCCTCAAACAGCTGCTCGCGAGTGAACCCGTACTTCGCCTCTTCGGGGTGACCGATAATCGCGTTGCCGCCTTTGAGCGCACCGGGATTATAACGACAACAAACCAACTCCGGCAAACCGACGTGTTCTTCCAGATAGGCAATGTGCGAAATATCATCGAGATTGATGATCGCACCAAGATCCACCGCCTTCTGATACTCCGTTGCGGGCGTGTCATTGGAGGTGAAAATGATCTCATCGCCGGAAAGGCCGATGCTTTCCGAGAGCAACAACTCCGCAACCGATGAACAGTCCGCGCCGAACCCTTCGGCCTTCAGGACTTTCATCAGATACGGGTTGGGCGTCGCCTTGACGGCAAAATATTCCTTGAAGCCGGGATTCCAGGCAAAGGCCGCCTTCAGCGCACGGGCGTTAGCACGAATTGCAGCCTCATCGTAGAGGTGAAACGGCGTAGGAAATTCTTTCGTCAGCGCCTCGAGCTGCTCGCGATTTAAGGGACATTTTTTCTCAGACATAAAATTCTCCGGTTTTCCAAGGGTTGGAACCGGCCGTGCCGGTTTTCTAGGGTTTCGCCTCTCTCAGACGAGCACCGCTTCCAAACCTCGGAACTTTCTACCGGAATTTCTCCCAACATTGGAAACTTTTCCGCAAAAAGTTCCGAACATTGGAAAAAGCGCTATTTACGGGGGCCGTCGATGCGGCTGATGATGGAGCGGATGACGGTCAGGTAGAGTTCGTCCTTGAGGACGAGATCCTCGACCCCGGCGTCGATGCTAGGATTATCGTTCACCTCGATCACGACGATCTTTTCGCCGATCTCTTTAAGGTCCACGCCGTAAAACCCGTCGCCGATCAGGTTGGCGGCCTTCAGCGCGGTCTGCACCACAGCGGGCGGCGCATCCTCCACCCGCAGGGTTTCAAAGCCTCCGAACCGGCTGCTCTCGTTACCCGCCCAGTTGCAGATCTGCCAGTGGCCGCGCGCCATGTAATATTTGCAGACATACAGCGGCTTGCGGTCGAGGATGCCGACGCGCCAGTCGAAATCGGACTTCATAAACTCCTGCGCAATGATCAGGTCGGATTTTTCGAATAGAAATGTCAACTTTTCGCGGAACTCGGCTTCGTCTGCCGCTTTGACGACCCCCTTCGAAAAGGCGCTGTCCGGTTGCTTGAGCACGCACGGAAAGGTAATCCCCAAGCTCTCGGGCGAACTCTTGAGCGCGTCTTTCTGGAGGATGACGGTGCGCGGTGCGGGCAGTTTGGCCAGCGCGAGCCGCTCCGCCAGATAGACCTTGTTGGCGCAACGCATGATCGACCACGGGTCGTCGATCACCACCAAACCCTCGGCATGGGCCTTGCGCGAAAAACGATAAGTGTGGTGATTGACCGAGGTGGTCTCGCGGATGAACAACGCGTCAAATTCTGTCAGACGGCTGTAGTCCTCTTTGGTAATAAACTCGGTGTAGACATTGAGCTTGTCGGCCGCTTCCGCAAATTTTTTCAACGCCTTTTTGCAGGACGGCGCGCTCTTGTCTTCTGAGGGATTCACGAGAATCGCCAGATCGTAGGCGTACTGCTGTATCCGCGTGTCGCGAAAGCGTTTGCGCGAAAAATAGCTGCGGGCGAATTCGTAAATATGCTGCCGGTCGGCTTCCGGGATTTGATCGAGCGAAATCGGCGCAATCTGCTGAACCAACCATTTTTTGTTGGCAACAAAGGTGACTTTAAGAAGCGGCGCCTGGAAGAGATTATAAAGCGATCGCCCGATAAAACGGTGTTCAGGAAGAACCGTCTGACCGAAGTAGATGTAGAGCGAAACCTCCTTGTCCGTCACTTTTGAAAACGTTTTCTGAATCAGGTCGTCAATGTCTTCAGCAATCGTCCGAACGATCGTCTGCGAGCGGAAATCCTGCATGGTGGTCACACTGGGAATCGCGCGATGATCACGTGCGGCGGCCAGCAGGGAAACATAATAACCGACCGACTGGTAACGGTAAGAGCGGCAGAGGTTGAACACCCGCGCATTTTTCATGACGGCATAGCGGCTATCCGTCAGATAGGCCTTGGCGGAAACCACCTCGACCTCTTCGATATCGAAGATCCAATGCGCCGGATTATTCAGAATGATCAAGTTGCGAACAGCCACGCGAACGTCCTTTCGGGAGTATGAGCCGCATGCGGACGGCATGGCGGCCGGGTGAATAGTAGTCTTTCAAAATCCGATAGGTCTCAAAACCGAACTGCTCGTACCATGCGGTCAGCACCTTGTTGCGACGGTCGGCCTCCAGCGTCACCGAGGTGCGCCCCGTTTTGCGCGACAGCGCCACGGCCCGCTGTACCAGCCTGCGCCCCACCCCGCTGCCGCGAAATGCCGGCAACACCGCCAGAGAAAAAATACGGACGGAAAGCCGGTGGTGATACAGGATCATTACGCCGGCAATCTGCCGCTGGCCGTCGATCCGCCCGACCGCCACCCAGACGCTCTGCACGGGACTGTGCAAGCTATGCTTCAACGCACGGAGGGAGCTTCTCCGCGAAGCGGAAAAACAGCGGTTTTCAATTGCTTCAACGGCCGGCAGATCAGCCGGCTTCGCGGAACGGATTCTCAGAGTGCTCATGCGCCTTTCTTACATCAAAACCACCTCATACTCCCTTTTCGTACCGCCGCCAACCGCAAAATGAAAAACCCGTTAATTTCTTCAAACCGCCGACAAGGCCCCGTCAAAAAACAGGCGCAAGAAATTGCGCCAACGCCTTTAATCGTATCTAATTCAGGACGTTTCACTCAATACCTCCAAGAAAAAGAGAACAACCATGCCCTACCCGATCCTTCAAAAAACCATCGCCTCCGCCGCCGTCATTGCCATTATCTATCTGATTTTTCACCTGCTGAAATTCTACGCCAAACAAACGCAAAAAAAGTTCGGCATTCGCAAATCCCGCTACTTTGCCACCCGTCGACTGCTCACCACCCTCTCGATGATTCTCAGCCTGCTCGCCCTGTTTCTGATCTGGAATGTCAGCCTGAAAAACGTCTGGATATCCGCCACGGGGATTCTGGCGATGATCGCCGTTGCCTTCTTCGCCGTCTGGAGCTTAATCGGAAACATTCTGGCCGGGATCATCCTCTACTTCACCTCGCCCTTTAAAATCGAAGACACCATCGAAGTGATGCCCGACAACATCCGCGGCACCGTCATGGCCATCAACACCTTCTACACGGTTCTGCTGACCGAAGAGATGAACTACATCAACGTCCCCAACTCCATGTTCTTTCAGAAATACATTCAGGTGTTAAAAAACCGGCCCGCTGTTTTGAGACCTACAGACGAGGAATAATCCGTCGCCGACCCGACCGGCGGATCCGCCGTCCAAGGGTTGGAAAAATGAAGAAGGGAGTTCCCACTATTTGGGAACTCCCTTTTCAATTTCGGCGGTGCCGAGCTTTATTTGTTCTGCAACGCGGCGCGAACACGCAAACGCAAAGCATTGAGCTTGATAAAGCCGGTCGCGTCGGTCTGGTCGTAGCCGCCCGCCTCGTCAAAACTGACGATTTTCGGGTTGTAGAGGGTAAAGTCCGACTGACGGCCAATGACGTGCACCCCGCCCTTGAAGAGCTTAACGCGGACATCGCCGGTGACGGTTTCCTGACTCTTATCGATAGCGGACTGAAGCATTTCGCGCTCCGGGGCAAACCAGAAACCGTTGTAGACCAGTGTGGCATACTTCGGAATCAGCGAGTCGCGCAGGTGCATCACTTCACGGTCCATCGTGATCGACTCCATTGCGCGGTGCGCATGGTGCAGGATCGTTCCGGCAGGCGTTTCGTAGATGCCGCGGTCTTTCATGCCGGTAAAGCGGTTTTCGACAATGTCGATGCGACCGATGGCGTGTTCACAACCGATGGCATTGAGCTTGCGCATCAGCGCGGCGGGCGAAAGCTGCTCGCCGTTTACGGCGACCGGAATCCCCTGCTCGAAACTGATTTCGACAATTTCAGCTTCGTCGGCGGCCTGACTGAGCGGCTTGGTCATGCACCACATATCTTCGGGAGCTTCGACCCACGGATCTTCCAGCACGCCGCCTTCAAAACTGATGTGCAGCAGGTTGCGGTCGGTGCTGTAAGGTTTCTTCGCGGAGACCGCGCACGGAATGCCGCGTTCTTCGAGATACTGGATCATGTCGGTGCGGCCTTTGAACGGGAAGTCTTCCGGCATGCGCCACGGGGCGATAATTTTGATATCGGGCTTGATGGCGTAGGCAGTCAGCTCGAAACGAACCTGATCGTTGCCCTTGCCGGTCGCGCCGTGGCAAATGGCCTCTGCGCCTTCGGCGAGCACCACATCCATCATGCGCTTGGCAATCAGCGGGCGGGCAATCGAGGTGCCGAGCAGATAGGTTCCCTCATAGACGGCATTGGCCTGCATGATCGGGAAGATATAGTCCTTCGCGAACTCCTCTTCGATATTGTCCACAATACATTTGGCCGCGCCGTGTTTGAGCGCCTTCTCTTCGAGACCGTCGAGCTCCTCTTCCTGCCCGACGTTCGCGCAGTAGCAGATCACTTCGGCATTATATTTTTCCTGCAACCAAGTGAGCAGAACCGTGGTGTCGAGACCACCGGAATACGCCAGTACAACCTTCATTTTATCTCTCCAATTTCTATTAAATTTTTTGAATTGAATGTCCAACCACCCAATCCTCCAATACTCCATTCTTAGAATGGAATGTCGTCATCAAATTCGCCGGGGGCTTCGGAATCGTCCGGGATCGGGGGGCGGTCATCGCCTGCCGGGGCGGCGGGTGCGGCGGCGGCGCCTTCGCCCGCTTCAATTTTCCAGCCGACGAGATTGTTGAAGTAACGCCCGTTGTATTCACGTCCGCGGATATCGAAGGACACCTTCACTTCCTGCCCCTCAGACACGTTATCGAGCAGGCTCACTTTGTCCTGCAAAACTTCGATGGAGATATCCTGCGGGTATTTCCCGTCCTCAACCGTCACCACAAATTCGCGTTTCGTAAAACCGCTCGCGAAAGTCTGCGGTTCCTGAATCAATTTCACTTTTCCTGTTAAATCATATGCCATTATTTTCTCTCCATTTAATAAAGCGTCCTGCCTGAGCAAGATCGAAGGGGCAGACTATCGGACATGCCGCCGGGGATTTCAATCCTTCTTCACACGATAAGGCTCACAACGCGGAACCAGCGGCAACGGTACCCGGACAAGAACTTCGGCGAATTCGCCTTCGTACTTTTCCTCGAGCACGGTGGCGGAATTCTGCAACAGCGCCAACAAACGCCCTTCAGAGAGCGGAATCTGCAGATTCATCAGCTCTTTATCGCCTTTGAGACAGTCGGACAGCTCGACAAGCAGGCTCTCGATGTTTTCTCCAGTGATGGCCGAAACCGCCACCGAGCGTCCGAGCGTGCGGGCAAGGCGTTTAGCGGCATGCGCCCCCTCCTCCGTGTCGATTTTATTGAGCACGCAAAGCATGGGCTTATTCTCCGCCCCGATCTCCTGAAGCACCACGTTCACGGCGTCGATCTGCTGTTCCACCTGCGGGTGCGAGCAGTCGATCACATGGACAATCAAATCGGCTTCGGCCACCTCTTCGAGCGTCGCCTTGAACGATTCGACCAGGTGATGCGGCAGCTTGCGGATAAATCCGACGGTATCGGTGATCAAACACAGCTCGCGATTCGGCAGCTCCACCTGACGCGTCGTCGGATCGAGCGTGGCGAAAAGCTGATCTTTCACATAAATATCCGCGCCGGCCAGCCGGTTCAGCAGCGTCGATTTACCCGCATTGGTGTAGCCAACCAGAGAAACGAGCGCCCAGCCGTGGCGATGACGCCCGCGGCGTTGCTCGGCCCGGCGCGTGCGCACCAGATCCAGCTCTTTGCCCAACGTAATAATTAATTCCTTAATGCGGCGGCGGTCCATCTCGATTTGAGTTTCCCCCGGCCCCTTCAGGCCGATCCCCCCCGCCTGACGCTCCAGATGCGTCCACATACGGCGCAGACGCGGGAGCAGATAGCGGTGCTGCGCCAGCTCCACTTGCAGACAGCCCTCGCGCGTCTGAGCGCGGCGGGCAAAAATATCGAGAATCAGCTGCGTGCGGTCGAGCACGCGCACCTCAAGCGCCGCTTCCAGATTACGGCCCTGCGCCGGAGACAGATCTTCATCGAAAATCACCAGATTGCCGTCCAGCTCTTTAACCTTCCGGCAAATCTCTTCCGCCTTGCCCTTGCCGATAAAATGGCCGGCGTGAATTTCTGATTGCTTACACAAAACACGTTCGAGCACCTCGGCCCCGGCGCCTTCGGCCAGCTGAGAGAGCTCGTCGAGCGTATCGCGGACCTGCCACTCCTCGTCGCGACCGCGCACCATCACGCCGACCAGCACCGCGCGCTCAACCGCCCGATCGTCTGTGGACTTCATTTCTTTCATAAACGGGCTCCTGCCAGCGGTATCGGCCCGCAGTTTTTCCAAACATTGGAAACTTCTTCGGCGATTTTTCCAAGGGTTGGAAAATCGGCGGTGTTAATCCACTGAACCTTAAGCTGCGTACGGAACCAGGTTGCCTGCCGCTTGGCCAGCTGGCGGGTGCGGATGACGGTGCGCTCTTTGGCTTTGGCTTCGGTCAGCTCTCCCCGAAGAACGGCGAAGGCTTCGGCGTAGCCGATGGCTTTTTGCGCCGTGGCGGAAAGCTCGAGGCCGATCAGCCCGCGCGCCTCTTCCAGCAGGCCGCCCGCGTACATTTTTTCGACCCGCGCGGCGATCCGTTTGCAAAGCACATCGCGCTCGACGTGCAATCCGATCACCGTCGGCATCTCAGTTTTCCAGCAGGCTGAGCCTGCACCCTTCTGTTTTCCAAGGGTTGGAACTTTTTCGGCTGTTTTTTCCAAGGCTTGGAACTTTTCGAGAAGGCGGACGAGGCGGCGCGGATTTTCGTTGTCGGCGAGCGCGGCGTAGGCGTCGGGCGAGGTTTTCTGCGCCTCGGCCTGCAGTTCGGCGAGACTCATTTTTTCGGCGCGGGCCCGAAGCGCCTCGTCGGCGGCGGGCAGGTCGTCGAGCCCCTGCAAAAGGCATTTGACGTAAAGCCCCGTGCCGCCCGCCACAATCAAATCTTCCGAACCTTGGAAAACGGGGCGAACCGCATTCAGCCAGTCGCCGACGCTGAAGGCTTCGGTCGGGTCGGCGAGATCGATTCCGCGATAGACGACGGCGGCGCGCTCCGCAGGCGACGGTTTGGCGGTGCCAATGTCCATGCCGCGATAGATGTTCATGGAGTCGGCGGAAACAATCGTTGCGCCGGTCTGTTCGGCAAGAAGCTGAGCGACAGCACTTTTTCCCGAAGCGGTCGGCCCGACGAGCACGAATGCACTGGGATTAGTTGGATTCATCAACGGAGTTCTTCAGCGGATGAGTGGTGTGCCACAAGGCGGAAAGCAGGTAGAGGCCGACGGCAATGCAGATGGAGGAATCGGCGACATTGAATGAGGGGAAATGGTGAGTCCCGATGTGGCAGTCGATGAAGTCGGTGACCCAGCCCACCTTGATGCGGTCAATCAGGTTGCCGAGGATGCCGCCGATCATCAGGCCGAATGCGATGCGGTGGTCGAGGGTCGGGTTGAGAAAACGGCGGCGGAAAACCGCCAGCAGGATCAGTACGACGATGGAAAGCAGAATGAGAAACGCCTGCTGCCCGCCGAACATCCCCCACGCCGCGCCGGGGTTTCGGACATAGACGAGGTTGATGAATCCGGGGACAACCACCTGCGGCTCCGCGCCGTAGATGAGGGTTTCGCGCACCCACAGCTTGGTGAATTGATCGAGGCATACGACGATCAGACCCAGGATGAGTGCCAGCATGGATTTCTCCTTTAAACTACGCGCCGTGCATCGTTCCGCCGAAAGGACGGAAGCGGCTGCGACCGCGCTCAAGTTCAGATTGGGCGTCAACCGTATAGCGTACGTACGGCAGCGTCTGCAGTCGTTCGACGGGGATCGTCTCTTCGGTCAGCTCGCAAATTCCGTAGGTTCCTTTTTCAAGACGGCGCAGCGCGGCATCGATTTCGAAGATAACCTCCTGCTCAGAACCCATCATGTTGAGTTCCATTTCACGGTCGAAGGTATCGGTGCCCTGATCGGAGAGCGACGGGTCGCGCTGATTGGCGGCCATATTATCACCCTTCAGGGCGCTGTATTCACCGGAGACGCGTTCGCGAAGCGTCAACAGACGTTCTTTGAACTCGCTCAGTTCTTTGACTTTAAAGATTTTGCGGGGCTTGATGATTCTGGCATCGAGGGTTTCGACCGGAATCCGCTTCACCTTCTTGATGGCGCTCTTGTTTAAAACGGCCTGTTTCAGAACCGGCTTTTTAACCGGAGCGGCCTTCGCGGCCGCCTTTTTGGAGGAGGCTTTCTTCGCAACGACCTTCTCAGCCGGGGCGTTCTTCGCGGCAACTTTTTTGGCGGGCGCTTTTTTGGCGGGCGCTTTTTTCACTGTCGCCTTTGTCGCTGTTTTTTTCTTAGAAACTTTTTTTGTAGCCATCTGTTAAGCCCTCTCCCCGTTTTTAAATCGCGCAGTATATCTGAAAAAATGAGGGGTGCTTTTATCACGCGACCTGTGGAGTGTCAATCGGCATCCCCCCCCTCTATTCACAAAGAGCCTCCGACCAAAAAATAATTGTGTCAGCGGGGCCCCTTTCTGCTAGAGTCCACAGCCGTTGCACAAAACAGAATTCGAATAGTTGCAACCACCTTACAGGCAGGAGCTTTTGATGATTTGGATCTATTTTATCGCCATTGCCGCCCTCATTATCTTTGCGGGTTCCAAACTGGCGGTGCTGGCTGAAAAACTGGCGGTGTTGCTTCACATTTCCAGCTCGGCAATCGGACTTCTTCTCGTCAGCATCATCACCAGTCTGCCGGAGCTCTCCACCTCTCTCGGAGCTGTGATTACCGTCAAACAACCCAATCTGGCGCTCGGCAACACAATGGGAAGCGACCTGTTCAACCTAATGATTATCGCCCTGTGCGACATTCTCTTCCGCAAAAGCGGCATTCTTCGCCAGGCGCGGCTGCGGATCACCCCGCTGATCCACTATCTAATGATGATCACCCTGCTCCTGCTGACGCTGACTCTGCCCAACACGGTTTCACTCTTCGGGGCGAACTTCAATGCGGGCAGCCTGCTCATCATGGGGCTCTATCTGTACATCTTCTTTCATACGCACCGCAACAGCCAGACACCTGCGCCGGAAAACGCTGAACCGGCGAACCGCGCGGAACTCAT
>JAEIOF010000016.1 GCA_016342445.1 Verrucomicrobiota bacterium
CGGACTCTGGATCGATGGCGAAAATGGCCAGACTTTCGTGGCCGCGGTTGCCGACGTAGAGGAAGCGCCCGTCGGGCGTGATGCATACTTCGGAGGTGGTGTTTTCGCCGTTAAACCCGTCAGGCAGGGTCGGCCGCGTTTGAATTTCTGTCAGGGTTCCTTCCTTATAGTCGTATGCCACAACGGTTCCGTTGAGCTCCATGCTGGCGTAGACGAATTTCCCGGAGGGATGGATGGCGAGGTGACGCGGGCCGCTGCCGGGCGCTGTTCGGGTTAATGGCGGGTTGCCGGGCGTGAGCGTTTCAGCTTTAAGCCCATAGGTTAAAATTTGGTCCATGCCCAGGTCGGCGACGAGTGCGAAGCGTCCGTCCGGGGTGCAACTAATGGAGTGGGTGTGGGCGGCTTCCTGCCGTGTTGGATGCGGGCCGCTGCCGTTGTGCTGCTGAACGGAGGAGGCCTCGCCGAGGGTTCCATCGGATTGGATCGGCAGAACGGCGCAGCTGCCGCCGCGGTAGTTGGCGACCAGCAGGTTTTTTCCGTTCGGGCTGATCGAAACGTAGCACGGCCCCGCGCCGCCTGAGGCTTGCGTGTTTAGGTCTTTCAGGGTTCCGGTCGGCTCTTCAATCCGGTAGGCACTGACGAATCCGCTCTTGGCGGCGGGCGCGCGGCCCGTTGCTTCTGTTGCGTAGAGATGCTGTCCGTCGGGGTGGATGGCAATGAATCCGGGGCGGACGGAGTCGCTGACGCGAACCGGCTCGTTCAGTTGCCCGGTCTGTATGTCGAGCAGAGCCATATAGATGCCTCGGTCATCGTCTTCGGCCTGAGTTCCGAAGTAGACGCGAAAGGAGTTTGGAATCGGCGCGGTATTGGCGAGTGGACCGGCGGCGCAGGAAGAGGTGGTTTTCATGCGTAGAATTTAACAGATCGCCCGGCGGCGTCACTCTCTTTCCCCAGCTCCGCATCAAGTGAGAAACGGGGTTGCGCCGTTGCCCCGCGAAGCGCTGTACCGCAACGCTATTTTTCGCCGGCGAGGACTTCGGCGATGTTGAGCGCATGGTCTTTGATGCGGCGGTAGGCGCTGAGCATGTCGGGCATCACCAGGCTGAGCAGGGGCGAGATTTGTCCGCTGGCCAGCCGCTCGAGGTGGCGCTCGCGGAATTCTTTCATCATGCGGGTCAGCTCCTCGCTGCGCATGACGGCCTCGCTTTGAATGTTGGTTTGTTCGCGGAGCGATGCGTGGATGAATTGCAGGTATTCCGCAGTCAGGTCGTGCAGTTCGAGCATTTCCCGCTGCCCCTCGGGGCTGGGGATCAGTTTGTTGCTGCGCAGTTTCATCTGCATTTTCAGAATGCCGGCGATGTAGTCGCTGATGGATTCATATTCATCGGCAAGTCGAACCTGACCGCGCGCCTCGGAAACGATGTCGTGGGTGACATTGCCAGCGAGGAGGCTTCCCAGGAATTCAGTGATTTCTTTCTGCACATTATCGAGAATGTCTTCGCGACGGAAAATCTGGCGGTGGATCTCTTCGTCCGGTTTGTCGGAAAAGAGAGAGTCGCGCAGGAGCGACATCATGCTGTGGACGCTTTCGGCCATGAAGAGCAGTTCCTGACGGGACTGTTCCATGCCGAGCGCAGGGGTGTTGAGCATGCGGACATCGAGATAGGTGAGGTGGGGCGTCTCGTCGGCCGCGGTGTCGGGCATCAGGCGGGTCAGCAGGCCGGCCAGCTTTTTGGTGAAAGGCAGGAAGGCCGCGACGAGGATGACATTGAAAGTGGTGTGCGCAACGGCGATTCCTTTGATGATGGTGAGATATTTCACCTCGCCGTCCACTACAACGGAACCGTCGGGGTCGAGTACCAGCAGGCTTCTAATGAGGGTGATGTACCACGGGAAGAGAGCGACCAGGAAGATAACGCCGATCACCTTGATGAGGATGTGCGCATAGGCAACGCGTTTGGCGGAGCGGACGGTGCCGATTGATGCGAGGTAGGCGGTGATGGTGGTGCCGATGTTCTGCCCGAGCACCAGCGCGACGGAGGTCTCAAAATTGATAATTCCCTGGCTGGCCAGACCCATGGTGATCCCGACGGTGGCAGAAGAGGATTGAACAATGGCGGTGACGCCGGCGCCGACCAGGGTGCATTTGATGATGCCCCAGTAGCTGTCAGGTGAAAATTTGGAGAACCAGCAGATAAAGCTATCCATTTCGCGGAGCGGCTTGAAGCCTTCTTTCATCAGTTCGAGGCCGAAGAAAACCATCCCGAGACCCATGATGAGCAGGGCAATGCTGCGCACCTTGTCGCCCCGGCAAAAGAGGAAGAAAAAGGCGGCGAAGCCGAGCAGGGGCAGGCCGTATTTTCCGATTTCCAGAACGAGAATCCAGCCGGTGATGGTGGTGCCGATGTCGGCACCCAAAATGACGCCGATGGACTGCGCGAGCGTCATCAGTCCTGCGTTGGCAAAACCGACCAGCATGACGGTGGTGACGGAGCTCGACTGAATCAGGCAGGTTACTAGTAAGCCGACACCGCAGGCGAGAAAGCGGTTGTTGGTGACCGCACCGATCATTGCCCGAAGACGGCTTCCCGCCGCTGCCTGCATCCCTTCGGACATGTTTTTCATGCCGAGCAGGAAAAGTCCAAGCCCGCCTCCCACGCGAAGAATAATTTCCATTGGCAACGCTACATCCATTCGGCTTCTCCTGATCGTTCATTCGGGATTGAGCGGCTCAGCATAGCGGAGCGGTTTCTGCAGGGGAATCAATTTTTCCAAGGTTTGAGAAAAAAGAACCCCGCCTTCCAAATGAATGGAAAAACGGGGCCATGGCGTTTCCAGTGATGGGAAACTTATTTTTCGCCGGCGAGGACCTCGGCGATGTTGAGCGCGTGGTCTTTCATGCGGCGATAGCTGTTGAGGATGTCGGTATAGACCAGACTGCTGAGCGCAGATACTTTGTTGTCAGCCAGTCGGGCCAGATGCAATTGACGATATTGCTTGATGGTTCGGGTGATCTCGCCGCTGGTGGCAAGAAGATCGCTGGCAGTCCGGATGTCTTCGATGCGCACCGCATGATTCACGTTTTTGACGTATTCTAGAACCCGGCGGTTGAGGTCGATGAATTCCTGAATGCCTTCGGGTGCCAGCACGAGGTTGTTGTCGCGGAGCTTGCGGATGCCTTTGAGAACAGAGGTGGCGTAGTCGCTGACGGATTCGTATTCGTCGGCCATGCGCATCTGGTGGCGGGCGGTTTCCATGACGTTATGCGAAACCTGCCCGCTGATCAGTTCGCCAAGGAACACCATGATTTCTTTTTGAACGTTATCGAGGATGTCTTCCCGTTTGAAAATTTTGGCTTCGAGAATGTCATCCACTTTGTCGTCGCTGAGGACGGTTGCCAGTTGCTCCAGCATCAGCTCAACGCTTTCACCCATAAACTGAATCTGTTTTTGAGACTGCAGGATGCCGAGCGCCGGGGTGTCGAGCATGCGGACATCGAGATAGGTGAGGTGAGAAACCTCTTCGATGCCTTTGTCGGGAACCATCTTGGTGACCAGCTTGGCGAGCAGACCGACGAACGGCAGGAAGATCAGCGAGTTGGTTACATTGAAGCCGGTGTGCACCATCGCAATAGCGGCCATGATGTGAGGGAAGCTTTCCTCGCCGTTATCGAGCAGCACCATCAGGTTAGGATTGCTTCCGAGAATTTTTCCAATGATTGGAAAGTAGAGGGGCAGGGCAATGGCGGTGATCCAGGCCACACCGATCAGGTTGAAGACGATATGGGCATAGGCGGCGCGCTTAGCGTTCGTGTTGGTGCCGAGGGATGCGAGGAAAGCGGTGACGGTGGTTCCAATATTCTCCCCGAGCACCAGCGCGCCGGCGGTTTCAAAGTTGATCAACCCCTGACTGGCCATCCCCATGGTGATCCCCAGCGTTGCGGAGGAGGATTGCACGATCATGGTCAGCACACAGCCGACCAGCGCGCATTTCAGGACGCCCAGATAGGAGGTGGCCTGGAACGCATGGAACCATTCTACGAATTCCGGCAGAGTGCGTAAGGGCTTGAATCCACTGCTCATCATTTCCAGACCATAAAAGATCATGCCGATCCCCATGACCGTCATGGCGGTGTAGCGCAGACGCTCGTTTTTGGAGAAGAGGAAGAAGAAGGCGGCTACCGCAAGCATCGGCAGGCCGTACTTTCCGATTTTCAGTGTCAGAATCCAGCCGGTGACCGTAGTGCCGATGTTGGCACCGAAGATGACGCCGATGGCTTGGGTGAGGGTCATGATCGCGCTGTTCACCAGCCCAACGACCATCACGGTGGTTACGGAACTGGACTGGACGATACAGGTGACAATCAGGCCAACCAGCAATCCCATAACACGGCGGTCTGTAATTTTGCTGATAATTTTCCGCAAACGGTCTCCGGCAACCGCCTGCATCCCTTCGGACATGTATTTCATGCCGAGCAGGAAAATTGCCAGCCCGCCAATTACTTCAAATATGATGGACAATAAGAGTTGTGTATTCACGTGGTTGCTCCGCTGGTTAGTGAATTGATTTTTATCATCAACGGCAGACTGTATCGGCCCAAAACCCGTTAGTCAAATTTTAGCGAGCCGCTAACAAAACTCTAACAATGTGACACTAGGTTGCGTACAGTTTCTTAATGGGCTGCAAGCATTGTGAACACGAGCCCCTAACCCATGCCGCGCGGAATAAGGAAAATCCGGCGGCAGGAACCCTGAACAAGGAGAAGAGAAAATTATGAAAAGAATAACGATGACCCTGGCGGCAGTTCTTGCCGCACTGAGCGTGCGGGCGGCGGATCCAACCATCACCGATCTGCAAGCCCAGCTAAGTGAACTGTCGGCAAAAATCGCGCAGCTCGAACTGCAGGCCGCTCAGAAAACTGCCGCACCCGTGGATGTGACTGCACGCCTCGACAAACTCGAAGCGAAACCGTCGGTGCCGCAGTGGGCGCTCGACACCAAGATCAAGGGCGACTTCCGCTACCGCTACGAAAACGTCGACCGCGACGGAACTCCCTACAAAGACCGCCAGCGGGTTCGTCTGCGTGTCGGGGCTTACGGCAAGGTGAACGACTATGTGGATTACGGCATTCGTCTGGCGACCGGCGGCGCAAGCGCCACCTCGGCCAATCAGGACGTTGATGGCGGAACCAAAAAAGAAATCATGCTCGACCAGTACTATGTCGACCTGCACCCGGAAATGTTCATGGGCGCTCACCTGATCATGGGTAAAATGCCGCAACCGTGGCAGAACCGCACCGGTTTGATCTGGGACGGCGACCTCAACCCCGAAGGGATTGCACTGACCTATGAAACGACCTTCAGCAACGGCGTCAAACTGATTGCCAATGCCGGAAGTTTCGTTCTGAAAGAAGATCAGGGCGACGACCTCCAACTCTGGGCCGGTCAGATTGTCGGAGAAACTAAAGTCGGCGATGCCACCGTTCGTCTCGGTGTCAGCGATTTCTACTACCAGAACGTGGACGCCAAGGGCGCCGGGCTGACAACAACCGGTGCCAACACCCCCGGAACCGAATTCAACCTGGTGGAAGTATTCGGAAAAGTTTCCTCCAAAATCGGTGACCTGCCGGTCGCGGTTAACGGTCAGTATGTGCAGAACATTGCCGCCGCGAGTGGTGACGACACCGCCTACCTGCTTGGTTTCTCGCTTGGCAAAGCCAAAGCGGTCGGAAGCTGGGAAGCCGGCTACAACTACCGCGACACCGGTGCGGATGCTGTTCCGGATGGGTACAACGATTCCGACTTCGCCTACGGCTCAACCGGATCGCACGGCCATTCCTTCTGGGCCAAATACCAGATCGCCAAAAACCTTCAGGGCGGCGCGACCTACCTGATGGCACAGAACGACTCCGGTACGGACGTCAACACCATGCAACTCGACCTGAACTTCAAGTTCTAATCCTTCCACCCGTTGGATGGATCACCCCGCAGGCCGTCGGCAATCCCGGCGGCCTGCACGTTTTCCGCCCTTGGAAAAAATGGAGAAATTTTTCAAAGGGTTGGAACCCCCCATTCCAATCTGTGTCAATTTTTGTTCATCCGTGGTTAAAAATTACGGCAGTTGTTTTAATGCGTCGGTCTGCGCTGGAGTTTATTTCTGGAATAGGGCGTCGAGATCTTCGAGCTGATTCATCATGAAGACTTTCATGTCCTCAATGGCCGCGTTGTAGATGCCAGGGCCGAGTTTTTCGATGAAGGCGTCGAGGATTTGATCGGCTTTGAAATCGCTGATGTCCTCGTCGAAGTCCTCCCGGTACATCGCAATTGTTTTTTGGCGAAGGAGGTTCTTTTGCTGCGGGGTAAGTTTGATTTTCATGTCCTGTATGTAGCATTCCGATCCGCCTCTATCAAACGAAGGCTCGGGAAACTCGCGACGTTCTAATGCGATGCTAATACTTTCCTAACGAGGCTCGCTCATATTCCGAATCGTAAACGGTGGGGCCGGAACAGGGAGGCGAAAGGAAAGACCTTCAGTCCGGTGTCCGCCACCCCGAATCAGAATGGAACGTAAGGAGAAATTCTAAGATGAAAAAAGCAATACTGAGCGCGGCCATGATGACCGCTATCGCATGCACCGCCGTCGCGGAACAGACCATCACCATCGACGGGTCAACCACCGTCGGCCCGATCGCCAAGGCCTTCGCTGAATATTTCATGGCCGCCCGTCCGGACGTGAACATCACCGTCAGCGAATCTGGTAGCGGCAATGGCGCGAAAAGCCTCATGAACGGGGTTTGTGATGTCGCCAACCTGTCCCGTCCAATGAAGAGCACCGAATTTAAGGCCGCCGCTGGAAATGACATTCAACCGGTCGCCCACGTGGTCGCGCTCGACGGATTGCCGATTCTGGTTCACCCGCAGAATCCGATCCAAGACCTCACCATTGATCAGATCCGCAAAATCTACACCGGCGAAATCACCAACTGGAAAGAAGTTGGCGGGCCTAACCTGGGCATTGTGGTGATCACCCGCGATACCAACAGCGGAACCTACGAAACCTTCGAAGGTCTCGTGATGAGCAAGCAGAAGATCACTGAAAAGGCCGAATATGTCGGAAGCAACGGCGCCATCCGCCAACGCGTGCAGACCACCCCGGCCGCCATCGGTTACGCCGGACTCGGATTTGTCGATAAAACCGTCAAAGCGCTCAAGGTCAACGGCGTCTATCCGTCCGCCGCCACCGTGCGCACCGGCGAATACGCCATCGCCCGCCCGCTGTTCATGTACACCAACGGCTACCCGAAACTCGGTTCCGCCGTCTACCAGTTCGTCACCCTCTACCTGACCGAAGACGGACAGGAAATGGTTGAAGAGATCGGCTTTATCCCGGTCACCAGTTATTAAGAATGGAGTAAGGGAGTACTGAAAAAGCTCCTCACCTCCACCGATAAGGTCGGCCCGCACGGGCCGGCTTTTTGTTTTTCCAATGTTTGGAAAATGTGGACGCGGCATCCCTGCCGCGTTTGCCGCTTCGCTACCGTCGCTACGCGCCAGCCTCACTTCGTGTCCAATGCTTGGAAATATTTCTTCGAATTTTTCCAATGATTGGAAGATTTGACCGCGGATGAACACGGATTAACGCGGATGATTCTCCTAGGGTTGGAAAAATGATTCCTCGCAGCATGTCCCGGCGTAGCCTTGTGCGAAGACGGAAGGTGCAGAGGGCGCAGAGGATCAGCTCGGCAGGCCGAAGAGAAGGGCGGCTATCATAAGGAGTATCCCAACGATGACGCCAACAACAATTTCTCTTCCGTGAGTTTCGTAAAATTTGGACCAGAACGAGCGGGTGTCCTTTACTGGATAATTGGTTTCAAGCCACAAGCAAAGGTTCGCTGAAACATCTGCAATGCGGTCAATGTAGCCGGTGTAGATTGTTCCAAGGTGCTCTCCCGATTTGGAGTCGGTTTCAAAGCCGTATTGGATATGAAGGTTTTCGCCTGAATGTTTCTTAATCGCTTGATACCAGCGGATTTCAGGATTCTGCTCCTTGAGCAGTTCTGAATCTGCAGGAAGGGCTTTTTCCAAAAGCTTCCCGGCGCTAACGTAGCGGTTGTTTCTTTTAGGCCCCCATCAAGCTTTTTAAAAAACCCGGGTTCTGCTGTGGCGGTTTGAGTGAGGGTAGCGACGGAAAGCAGTAAAAAGAGAAATGAGAATGGGGTTTTTGGACTATAGGTTGTTTTCATTGCTTAACTTCCTTTTCTGTTTTGTTGCAATAAATGCAGGGCTCCATGGGAGGACTGGTCGGTTTGGTATTTCAAATTCATATTGTTTTCCCGTGGTCGTAATATGGTTGCAAACAATCTGTTTCTTTTAGACTGAAGTCAAGATTCCGGATGAATTCGCAGCTTCCAAGTACGCTTTTGAAACATCCGCGTTCATCTGCGTAATCTGCGGTTAAAAAATTTCTTTTGCGATTTCTGCGCGTTTTGGCGGCGATCGCTCCTGTTTCATCCCTTCCTAACAGAGTGCTAATCATTTTCTAACAAAGGGCCGGCATTCTCTGGGCACTTTATGAAACCAAAAGCCCATTCTCCGAAACGCAGTCTGGTGATGAACGCCAGCACGAGCCGCCTGCGGCGGCTGGGTGCATTTCTAGGGCAGGGGTTCCTTTTCTCGGTCACGTCGCTGTCGACGCTGACGGTGTTTTTCATTTTCTACTTCATTGCAAAGGATGCCTTTCCGTTTTTTAAGTTGGAGGGCTTTCGCGAGTTTTTCACCTCAACGCACTGGTATCCGTCGGGACATCCCGCCGAGTTCGGTGCGATGGCGATTTTCTTTGGAACCGGTCTGGTGACACTCGGCGCGGTGGCGGTCTCGGTTCCGCTCGGTATTTCCGCCGCCGTCTGTCTGAGCGACGTACTTCCGTTTAACACCCGGCAGATCGTAAAACCGGTGATCGAAATTCTGGCGGCGATTCCGTCGGTGGCCTACGGTTTTTTTGCCTTAGTCGTGTTCGCCCCGCTGTTGCAGAACCATGGCGGCATCGTGCTGTCCACCGGGGCGTGGCTGATTCTCACCCCGATTCTGTCCCTGTTGGTGATCGTGCTGGGTGATCTGCTTGCCGATCGTTTTCCCGAGGCCTTACGCCGCAAGGCCCGTTGGATTTGCACGCTCACGCTCGGCGCCGCCGCGCTGACCGGCATGATGATGCTGGGCAACCACTTGAGCGCGATTCAGATCGCTAGCGGAACCAACGCGCTGAATGTTTCAATCATTCTCGGTATTATGGCGCTTCCCACCATCGTCAGTGTTTCGGAAGACGCGTTGCAGGCGACGGGTCGCGAGCTACGTGAGGGCAGCTACGCTCTCGGCGCCACCCGCGCCGAAACCATTATGAAGACCGTCATTCCCGCGTCGCTCAGCGGAATTCTGGCGGCGGTGATTCTCGGGGTGATGCGCGCCATCGGTGAAACGATGGTGGTTTGGATGGCATCCGGCAACGCGTCGCGCATTCCGGAGCCGTGGTACAACATGCTCGAACCGGTTCGCACCCTGACGGCCACCATCGCGGGGGATATGGGCGAGGCCGACCACGTGACCGGATCGGCCCGTTTTCACGTGCTGTTTGCCATGGCGTTCTGTCTGCTCACCTTTTCGTTTGTCATGAACCTCGTCAGCGAAAGCATCGTCCGCCGCTCGAGAAAGAAATTGGGAAAGTAACATGCATTGTCGATTGCCCATTTTAGATAGCCGATTTGTGGAAGTTCAATGCTCCTGCTTTTGGGTAAACAATCATCATTCATCAATCATCAATCGGAAATGCCATGCGTCTTGAGACCCGCAGATTACTCGACCGCGCGTTCTCCAGCCTGGGGCTGATTGCCATCGGGGTGATGGCGCTTGCGCTGGTTGTGATTCTGACGCCGATTATCGTGCGCGGCTCGGGTGCGTTTATTTTCCGCTCCACCATTGAGCACCGCAAGGTGATGTTCGATCAGTGGGATCGCGGCAACGCCGGTCGACTTGAAACCGCCAAAGCCGAGGTGGCTGCGGCGCGTCAACCCGTCTACGACATGCTCGCGGCATTCAATACAGAGCTCGACGCGATGCCGCGCGCCGACCGGAAACCCTATAAACAATCGTTGCGTGATCTGGAGAAGGCGCTGGCCGGACTGCTCGGGCCGGTGCCGGGCGAGCGCACCCCGGTGTTGATTCGTCAGCAATACGGCGCGACCCGCTGGGATCGTACGCAAATTAAGCTGGATGACGTGCTGACCACTGAGGAGTGGGACTACTCCGACCCGACCGCGTTGGGGAAACTGGTGAGAACCCCGCGTGTTGAACAGTTTCGCGGAACAAAACTCGAACCGCTGTTTCCTTATGTTGAGCAGAATATTAAAGCGATGATGCAACCGCGCTGGACCTGCTACTGGCAGTTCCTGTTCGACACCTCCAAAGACTCCCATATTTTCGGCGGCATCGGTCCCGAGGTGCTGGGAACCATCTACCTGACGCTCGGCGCGATGTTCTTCGCCATTCCGATGGGCGTGATCGCCGCGATCTATCTTTGTGAATACGCTCGCGAGGGAAGGGTGATCAGCTTCCTGCGGATCTGCATCAGCACGCTGGCCGGGGTGCCGAGTATTGTCTTCGGCTTGTTCGGCTTAGCCTTCTTTTTGAACACGATCCATATTTCGGATTCAAAGAGCGTACTGGCTGGTGCGCTGACGCTTTCGCTGTTGGTGCTTCCCACCGTGATCCGTGCGTCGGAAGAGGCGATTCTGGCCGTGCCACGCGCCTATAAAGAAGCCGCGATGAGCCTTGGGGCAGGGCGCTGGCGCACGGTGATGACCGTGATCCTTCCGGCCGCGTTGCCGGGCATCCTGACCGGAGTCGTCATCAGTATGGGCCGCGCCGCCGGGGAAACTGCGCCGATCATCTTCACCGCCGCCGTCAGCGTCGGTCGTCCACTGCTTCCACTTGAGGCGCTGTCGCAACCGACGCCTGCGCTGTCTTGGAATATTTATAATTTATGTACTGAGCATGAAGCGGTGGATGAAATCCGTCATGTGCAGTACGGAATGGTTTTCACACTGGTCGCCGTCGTGCTGCTGCTGAATGTTTTCGCCATTATCATGCGTGCCAGAATTTCGAAAAAGTTGAGGGGATGAGGAGAATGGAATGATGGAATATGGGAATAGTGGAAAAATGGGTGAGAAAGAGTCCTTCAAACCTCATTTCATTTTTCCTGCATTCCAACATTCCAGTATTCCCTGCTTACAAGGGGTTGAATTATGAGTGCTGCAATTGAAATGAAACGGGCATCGAGCTTTGCTGGCCATGCGGAGGAGGATTTCAGCCTTCATCCAGCTCATGTGCAGACCGAGGACTTTTCGGTGTTTTACGGAAATTTTGAAGCCGTCAAAAAAGTGAACTGCAATTTCCCGGAAGGGATGGTGACGGCGATGATCGGGCCGAGCGGATGCGGCAAGAGCACACTGTTGCGCGCGATCAACCGGATGAACGATCTGATTCCCTCCTGCCGCGCCGGGGGAACAATGACCTTCGACGGCGAGAATATCTACCGCAAGGACATCGATGTGGTTTCGCTCCGTATGCGGGTCGGCATGGTGTTCCAGAAGCCGAATGTGTTCCCGAAATCAATCTACGACAACATCGCCTATGGGCCGCGTTTGCAGGGGATTAAGAACCGCAATGATCTCGACGAGATTGTGGAGTCCAGCCTGAAACAAGCCGCCATCTGGGACGAAGTGAAAGACCGGCTGACCACCAATGCGCTGGGCATGTCCGGCGGGCAGCAACAGCGCCTTTGCCTAGCGCGTGCGCTGGCCGTGAAACCGGAAATTCTGCTGATGGATGAGCCGACCTCCGCCCTCGACCCGAAGGCCACAACCAAGATTGAGGATTTGATCGGGCAGCTTCGCGGACAGTACACCATCATCATTGTGACGCATAACATGCAACAGGCGGCGCGCGTCTCCGACCTGACCGCTTTTATGTACGAGGGAACGCTGATAGAGTTCGGGGCAACCCGACAGCTCTTCACCCGGCCGCGCGAAAAACAGACGGAAGATTACATCACCGGACGGTTTGGTTAAAAAGGAGACACCATGACACAGGTTTTTGTTAACGAGATTGAACAGCTCAAGAAGCGGATTCTGGCGCTCAGCGCGCAAGTCGAAGAAAACGTGATTCTTGCGGTTAAAGCGTTGCGCGACCGCGATGAGGTGCTGGCCCGGAAGATTGAGGAAAGCGACGAACTGATCGATGCCGCAGAGGTCGAGGTGGAAGAGGAGGCGTTGAAAATTCTCGCTCTCTATCAACCCGTCGCCATGGATCTGCGCTTTCTGACATCCGTTCTGAAAATCAATAACGACCTCGAACGGATCGGAGATCTGGCAGCTAACATCGCCAAACGGGCGCGCAAGATGTGCAAATCCCCGGCTCTTCCGATTCCCGAGGAGCTGCACCAGATGGGCAGTCTCGCCCGTGATATGGTGCGCGACAGCCTGAACGCCTTTGTGAATCTAGACGATGAAATGGCCGCCCGCATTTGCGAGCAGGACAAAACCGTTGATCAGCTTTGTAAACAGGTTTTTTCCTTCATCGAGGAGCAGGGCAAAGCCAATCCGGACAACATCAAGTATTACCTGCATATGCTGACCGCTTCCCGCAACCTGGAGCGAATTGGCGACCACGCCACAAATATCGCCGAAGATGTGATGTATCTGGTGCGCGGGGTGATTGTCCGCCACCGGCTTTCTGAATAAGCAACCGGTTGCCTGAAACCGGACAGTAAGGTAGCGTTCTTCGCAACGGAATAAAAACCATGGCAAAAACAGAGATTCTGATTATTGAGGACGAGGAGGATATCCGCGAACTGGTGCGCTACAACCTAGAGCGCGAAAACTTCACGGTGTCCGAAGCCGAATCGGGCGAGGCCGGGCTGAAGGCCGTGGCCCGGAAAAAACCGGATCTGATTCTGCTCGATCTGATGCTTCCCGGAAAAGACGGCCTGCAAATCTGCCGCGAGCTCAAACAAAACGCCGAGGTGCGGGATATCCCCGTGGTCATGATGACCGCCAAGGGCGAGGAGAGCGATATTGTCACCGGACTGGAACTGGGCGCGGAGGACTACATTGTCAAACCGTTCAGCCCCAAGGTGATGGTGGCGCGCATTAAAGCCGTCCTGCGCCGCAAAACCGGCGCAGAAGCTCCCGTTGAAACCGATGTGTTAACCATTCAAGGAATCGTCATCCATCCCGGCCGCCACGAGGTTATGGTCGGCGGCAAGCCGGTCGATCTGACCGCGACCGAGTTCGGCATTCTCCACTTTTTGGCGCGCCGGCCCGGCTGGGTCTTTACGCGCTATCAGATTGTCGACGCGGTACACGGCGCGGACTATCCCGTCACCGAACGCTCGGTGGACGTGCAGATTGTCGGGCTGCGCAAAAAACTGAAAAAGGCGGGCGACAACATTGAGACCGTCCGCGGCATCGGCTACCGCTTTAAAGATATGGAATGATGGAACATTGGAATAATGGAATTATGTAAATGAATTTAACATCCCGAGATCTCTCAACACCCCATATTCCAACATTCCCATATTCCAGTATTCCATTTTTTCAATCCTGAAAGGATTCTCCCGCATGCATCCGAGACGTATTTTCTGGCAGATCTACCCAAGCTATCTGATCGTTACCCTGCTTTCCCTGACGGCGGTTTTTCTGCTTTCTTCCTCCGCCATCAGTCGCTTCTACCACCGCCAGACCGCCAAAAGCCTCAATGTACAGGCGCGCTTTTCCGAGGAACTGGTGCGCGCCCGGTTTGATGCGCAGCATATTGACGAGTTGAGCCGCATCAGTGAAACACTCGGCGAGAAAACGCCCGCCCGCATCACCTTCATTCTACCCGACGGAACCGTCGCGGGCGATTCCGACAAAGCGCCCGACGAAATGGGCAACCACCGCGACCGGCCGGAAGTAAAGGATGCGCTTGCGGGTCATACCGGACAGTCCATCCGCTACAGCAACACGTTGAAGAAAAACATGATGTATGTCGCCGTTCCGGTTCATCAGAACGGAAATGTTATGGGGGTCGTGCGTACCTCCATGCCGCTGACCGAGCTCGATCTGGTCATCGACGCGGTACAGCGTCGCATCATTATCGGCGGGCTGGTCATCCTGCTGATGGCCGCGCTGTTCAGCCTGTTTGTTTCCCGCCGCATCTCGCGCCCGCTTGAGCGGATTAAACTCGGTGCGGAACGTTTCGCGGCCGGCGACTTCTCGCACCGGCTGCATTCCATCGGATCGACGGAAATCGGCTCGCTGGCTGAAACGATGAACCAAATGGCCGCCCAGCTTGAGGAGCGGTTGCAGACCGTCAGCAAGGAGCGCAACCAGCGCGAAGCCGTTCTTTCCAGTATGGTCGAAGGGGTGCTGGCGGTGGATACCACCGGCCACATCATCAGCATGAACAAAGCCGCCGCTAAATTTTTCAGCGTCTTCCAGCCAGACACCGTGACGGGACGAAGCCTCGAAGAGGTTTTCCGGAACGTCAAACTGCAACGGTTTGTCGGCGAAGTGCTTGAAGGGCAGGAGACCCGTGAGTGCGAAATCACCGTGCAGAACAATCAGGCCTACTATCTTCAAGCGCGCGGCACCAATCTGCTCGGCGTGCAGGGCAGTCGCATCGGCGCCGTCGTCGTGTTTAACGATGTCTCGCGTCTGCGCCGACTCGAAAACCTGCGCCGCGATTTTGTCGCTAACGTCTCGCACGAGCTCAAAACCCCGATCACCTCCATCAAGGGGTTTGTCGAAACCCTGCTCGACGGCGCGATGAACGATCCGGCGGAACGGGAACGGTTTCTGAAAATCGTCGCCAAACACGCCGACCGGCTCAACGCCATCATCGAAGACCTGCTGATGCTCTCGCGCCTCGAACAGGACGGCAATGAGAGCGTGGAAATGCAACCGGCCGCGCTCAGCGAGCTGCTGCACTCCGCCGTCGAGGTCTGTGCCCACCGCGCCGCTAAAAAAGACATCACCATTCAGATTCAATGCCCCGACGACCTGAGCGCGGTCGTCAATCCGCCGCTCATCGAACAGGCGCTGATCAACCTGATCGGCAACGCGCTGAAATACAGCGCGGACGGCAAAACCGTCACCGTCAGCGCCCGTGCGGCGGAAGAGGGCGGAGTGCTCCTGCGGGTGAACGATCAGGGCTACGGTATTGAGCCGGAACACCTGGAGCGACTCTTTGAACGGTTCTACCGCGTGGACAAGGGCCGCAGCCGTCAGGAGGGTGGAACAGGCCTCGGGCTGGCCATCGTCAAACACATCGCGCAGGCGCACGGCGGCACCATTTCGGTTGAAAGCACCTTCGGTAAAGGCTCCGCCTTCTCCATCTTTCTGCCCGGTGCCGAATAATTACAAAGGGCGGATTGATGCCTGCATCGCCTGATCACGCAGTAAAGCCTTGAAAAGGTTATTTCCGAAAGAGGGCATCGAGATCTTCGAGCTGATTCATCATGAAAATTTTCATATCCTCAATGGCCGCATTGTAGATGCCGGGGCCGAGTTTTTCGATGAAGGCGTCGAGGATTTGATCGGCTTTGAAATCGCTGATGTCCTCGTCGAAGTCCTCCCGGTACATCGCAATTGTTTTTTGGCGAAGGAGGATTTTATGCTGCGGGGTTAATTTGATTTTCATGGGTCAGGTTTTCAGGGAAGGAGTTCAGCGGTTTTAATCAGGCGGCAGAATTCTTTTTTGGTGACCTGATGCAGGTCTCCTTCTTTAGCGAACGGGTTCTCCTGTGTCTTGTATTTGACGGAAAGTCGTTCGCACTCAACGATACGGAAGAACTCGTCATCTTTTTTCCAAATCTGGCCTTGTTGTAGTTTCATGCCCTGTATGTAGCATTCCGATCCGCCTCTCTCCAATGTTTAACGGCCCGGGTCCGCGGAGAGGGCGGCACAAGGCCTGGTCTGTCCGTCGTCAAGCACATCGCGCAGGCTCACGACGGAACCCTTTCCGTTGAAAGCACCCTTGGAAAAGGCTTCACCTTTTCCATCTTTCTGCCCGTCGCATAAGTTCCAACCATTGGAAAACCCGCGTTTAATTTTCCAATGGTTGGAAAAATACGGTAAAAAACTTCCAATGTCTGGACCTGAGGTATCCCGAAAGTGCTTTTCGGCACTCCGAAAAGAAGCGCCCTGCGGCGCGGCAACCAACCATTCTGCCGCAATTGTTCTTCTGCTCGGGCTGCTCTGTTTTTCCGGTTGCAGCACGACCACCCGCGTTCTCGCCTACGATAACACGGTGCAGGTGGCGAAGCGTCCGGTCACCGGCACCGCGCACTTCGGGTGGCGGGTGAAAACCTTTTGGCGCGAAGAGGGGGTTTCCGCGTGGCGACGCTATGTCAGCTTTCCATTCCTGTCGATGCGGCGGGTGCCCGCAGTTGACGCCTCCGGCGAGACAATGGCGCATGACGAACTCGCTGACTGGCTGAATAAAAAAACCGGCGCACCGTCCACCGGCTCTGTTCAACTGTTGCTAAACGGGGAGGCCTTTTTCCCTCACTTTGCCGAGTCGATCCGGACTGCCACCAATCGGATTGATCTGAAAGCCTACATCTTTGATAACGACGATGTAGCCGTGCAGGTGGCCGATCTGCTGAAAGCGCGGAGCGCGGAGGTCGATATTCGGATTATTTACGATTCGGCAGGGAGCCGTTTGGCGTGGAAGACCGATGCGGGGTCGCTGCCGAAAAATTGCGTTTGCGGCGTAGACGATATGATCGACTATCTGGGGGAGGGCTCCACGATGAAGCTCCGGCGCAGCAATCATACGTTGCTGTCGTCAGAGCACTCCAAGTATTACCTGATCGATGACCGGATTGCCTACTTCGGCGGAATGAATATCGGACGCGAGTACCGCTACGACTGGCGCGATGCCATGTTCGCGCTGACTGGTCCCGTTGTGGACGCACTCGCCTGCCGGTTTGACGCGGCATGGATACTGGCCAAGGGCGACACCCTGACCGCATTGATGCTGCCGAATTGCAAACTGTCTGCGGCGGCTGACGGGAACTGCGATCTCTATGTGATCGGCACAACCCCGTTCTCCCACGACCTCTATAAAGGGCAGTTGCGGGCCATTAAAAAGGCCAAAAAACGCATCTATATCGAAAATCCCTATTTATGGAACCAGCCCATTCTCTACCAGCTCTGCGCCGCCCGAAAACGCGGGGTGGATGTGCGCGTGACCATCCCGAACAACGTCAACCATTCCATCGGCAGCAGTGCGAATAAAAAAACCATCAACCGTCTGCTGAAGCACGGTGTGCGGGTTTATCTTTATCCCGGCATGACGCATGTGAAAGCCGCGGTCTACGATGACTGGGCCTGTTTCGGCTCGGCAAACTTCGACGACCTGAGCATGCATAAAAATTATGAGCTCAACCTATTCACCGACAACTCCGACGTGGTTCGTCAGGTGCGGGAGGACCTGCTTGAAAACGGACAGACCCTCTCCAAAGAAATCTTTGATGTGGAGGATCTGAGCTTGATCGACCACGTCAACGCCCGCATTGCGCAATACCTGTAAACCCGCGCGGGGTTTAGAGTGCCCATGCCAGCAACAGGGGGATCGTGACGATTGCCCCCAGATGTGTGACGAGCAATGTGGCGGCAACGAAATCGGTGTCGCCACTGAAACGATCACTGAAAATCAGACTGGCCACCGCCGCCGGCATAACCGCAATCACCGTTAGAATGCCGCGCGCGGTTTCTTCCATGTGGATTTGTTTAAGAATCAGAATAAACAGAATGGGTGCAACCAGCAGTCTCAGTGTGGAGACGATCCAGACATGCGGATCCTTAACGGATCGGGCTTTTAACGCCGACATCCGGCTTCCGGCGATGATCATCGAAAGTGCCACGGTGGCTTTGCCAACGGTGTCTGTCCCGAAATATATCAGTTCAAAAATGCGATCCAGCAACAGGCTCTCCGGCAGACGAATCGGAGAAAGATCGCGAACGCAAATCCAGCTGATAGAAAAGAGAAGTGCAATCAACGGCGGGCCGAACATCACGCGCAGGCCATCCGAAAAATTAGAGGAACGGTTGAAGAGAAACACTCCGACAGTCCATACCGTCAGCTCAAATCCTATGGAGGCAAACACCAGCAGCGCGACCCCTTCTGTTCCCCAAAGAAGCATGACGAGCGGCAACGGCAAAAACAGATAGTTGTTGATGGTGCTCTGAAACAGAAATGCCCCGATCCGTTTTGGATCGGCCGGTTTCAGCCAGCGCAGGGTGAGCAGGCCGAGGGTCAGGCCGATGCCGACTATGCCGAGGGCCATCGCTGGCATTATCCAGTTGCGGGCCAACTGAGCCGGGTTCATTTGTGTGATGGAGGAGAAAATGAGAGCGGGATAGATGATCGACATCAAAGCCCGTGCCATTTCCGATGTTCCGACTTCGCTGATGATGCCGCGCCTGCGCGCCATCCAGCCAAGGGCCATCAGAACCAGAATGAAAAGAATTTGAAGAGTATAGCTCACCGGGAAACATCCGCTACGGATAACAGCTCGTGGTCCAGCATGAGTTTCTCTTCGAAGATGAAGCGACCGTGAAATTTTTCTCCCGCGATGAGTTTCGGGAGCCAGACAGGATCATCCGCCCACATATTGTGATAGGGCAGTTCATCAACATGAAACCAATGCGGAATCGCTTCGTCGGTTTCGGTCGGTGTGCCCTCAAACTCCGTTGCAGTAAACACCTCGCCATGAATGCTGTGGCCATCCGTAAATTGAAACATCACGGTTCCGGCATGGGACGGATTGAGCGGGGTGATGCAAAGTTCTTCCTGTGTTTCGCGCACCGCGCATTCGAGAGGGGTTTCGCCCGGCTCCATCCGCCCGCCCGGCGCATTAAAATAGCCCGCGCCCAGCCCGCGCTTTTTATGAATCATTAGAAACTGGTCGTTCTGGCGGATAAACATCAGCGTCGCCCGCTCTTTAGGACTCCAATTGTCCCAGTCGATGTCGGTTACGTTTTTCATGATCAATACAGTTCGATTTTCCCGAGGATGCCTTCGAGTCCGCCGTTGTTGAGTTCTTTTTTCCACTCCGGCTTGAGGCCTACTTTTTTGAGCAGCTGCCGGTCGCCCGCATAGACATAGGCGGTGCATCCGGTGCAACGCTGTTTCAGAAAGTCACCAAACTCTTTGAGCAGCAGTTCGGCCGAGTCACGGCTGCCAAGCCGCACCCCGTAGGGCGGGTTGACGACAATCGTTGTGTTCTCCAGTTTTTCAATGTCATGAAAATCCCCGGGAGCGCAGGTGAAGGCGTTTTTACAGCCGGGCAGGCGGTTGAGGTTGCGGCGAGTGGCGCGCGCGGCGGTCGGGTCGAGGTCGCCGGCAATCAGCAAATCCGCGGGCAGGGGGCGGATCGCGGAATCGGCCGCCTGTTTCACTTTGATCCAGATGTCGGAATCGAAGTCGGGCAGGCATTCGAAGCCCCATTTGGGTCGCAGGTGTCCGGCGGGTATGCGGCAGTAGCTCATGGCGGCTTCGCAAAGCAGGGTGCCCGATCCGCTCATCGGGTCGAGCAACGGGCGTTCGCCGTCCCATCCGGAGAGTTTAATAATCGCCGCCGCCAGTGTTTCGGCCAGCGGCGCCTCGACCGAGGCGGTTCGGTAGCCGCGCTTGTGGAGCGATCCGCCGGAGGTGTCGATGCTGATGGTGGCGCGGTTGTCGCGAACAAACAGGTGAATGCCGACATCCGGATTCTGCACATCAACGCTGGGTCGTTCTCCGGTCTTTTCGCGGAAGAAATCGCATACCGCGTCTTTCACTTTAAGCGCGGCATACTGAGAGTGCTTGAGTGACGGCGTATTGGAGGTGACCGCATTGACGGCAAAGGTCTCGCTCGTGCTCATGAACTGACTCCAGTCGATTTTCATCGCAGTCAGATGGAGATATTTATCGCTGTGGCAATCGAACGTCATCAACGGAGCCAGCACACGGATGAGCAGGCGCGAAGTGTAGTTGATGCGATACAGCGTTGCCGGATCGGCCTCGAAATGGAAGCCGCGGTAGGCCGCTTTGATTTCCTTCGCGCCGAGTTGCTGGAGCTCGGCTTCAGCCAGCTCTTCAAACCCGCCCGCGACCTGAGCAAAATATTGATTTCTCTTTTGGTATAAAAACATGGAAACAGCGTATCAGCATCCTGATGGATGCTGAAAGCTGTTTCAGTTATTTGTTATTGGTTAATTGTTATCGGGTCTCTACATTCGGATTTGTTGTTTTCTGATAACTTCCAACCGTTAACCGATAACTGCTCTTATGAGTATCCGATACAAAATGACCATTGCCTATGACGGCACGGAGTACGCGGGCTGGCAGGTTCAGCCGCGCAAGAATACCGTGCAGGCCGAAATTGAACGGGCCATCGAGCAGTTGACCGGCAAAACGATCCGCATCCACCACTCGGGCCGAACGGATGCCGGGGTTCACGCCAAAGGGCAGGTGGCCCATTTTGATCTGGAAACCGCCGTGGATCCGCGCCGCTTCATGAACAGCCTCAACGCGATTCTGAAGCCCGATGTGCGCATCATGAAATTCCAGAAGGTGAAAGCCGACTTCAACGCCCGCTACGATGCCGTCAGCAAAGAATACCGCTACTTCATCTGGAACGGCCCGGCCGTCCCGCCGGAGTTGCGTCTCTACCGCCTGCATGAAAAACGCCCGCTCGACATTGACGCAATGAAACGCGCGGCCGAGGCGCTGGTCGGCAAACACGACTTCGCAGCCTTCACCGCCAATCCGAACCGCGAGATTGAAGGCACGGTCAAAACCGTTCAAAAAATCAGCGTCACCCGTTCGCGGGAAGGGGATGTCACCATCGCGGTGGTCGGGGAGGGGTTCCTCTACAAAATGGTGCGGTCGATTGCGGGCTTCCTGCTGCGCGTCGGTGTCGGTGAGCTCGAAGCCAAAGAGGCGAAACGCTTCTTAAAAGCCGCCGAGCGCACCAACAAAGTCCCTACCGCCAAAGCCCTCGGCCTCTTCCTCTGGCGCGTCGACTACTGACCAACTGCGTCAGGGCTTGCGGTTTCCAATGGTTGGAACATTTTCTTCCAGGCATTGAAAAAAATGACGCAAATTTTTCCAGGCATTGGAAAAACAAAAAGCCGCCCCGTTTCCGGAGCGGCTTTGAGCTCGGATGGCAGCCTCTATTTAGGGGGCGAGCATTTGGAGACGATTTTGCGCCCCTCTGCGTCATTCAGGAAGGTGAGTTTGTTGCGGGCGTATAAAAGACCCATTCGAACGTGTTGCTGAATGTAGTAGACCTTGCCAGCCTCCGCTTCAAGAGACACTTTGGCCTTATTTTCAGCCTTGCTGCTGATCACGGTCATGCCGGGATCCCGATCCCAGCAGAGATAACTTTTAGGTCCGGTTTGACCAATGAACTGACCACTATCAACAACCTTCATTGAAACGGCGGCTCCTATTGTTGTGGGACGAACAACATAGATTCGCACCTTGTCAGCGTCAACCTGCTTGTTCTGATTCGGCATAGGTACAAACTGTTTGGTGGATGCACATCCCGTAGCCAGTGCAAGAAGGAGTGCTGTAATAAGCAAACGACTTAGATTTTTCATTTATAGTTCCTTATAGATACAAGGCTCGGATTAAAGAGTGCTCAAAATGGCTTTGCGGTTGCTCTGATATTCCCCGTCCGAGATCAGCCCTTTTTCTTTCAAGGAATTCAGTCTCTCAAGCTTGGTTTCCACTGACTCTCCATCAGCTCCGACCGGTTTTTCGACCATCACAGGTTTATAGGAGGTGAGGCTGCCTGCAACTCGCTGGGCAATGTAATCGGTAATAACATGATCGGCCCGTTGCGCGACCATTGGCGTTATATCATCATCGTAAGCGATAAAAACGATGCCGCCCACGAATGCAATGACACCAAATTCGAGCCAGCTGAGTTCTGTCCATGTTCTATCAAAGTCTGCATGGCGAATATTCAAAGAGACGGGCACATTAATTGTGTCGATCGATTTTCCTGTTTTGGCATCAGTAAGATGCACATTCACATTGTGATTCACCTGATAGTTGTATCCGTGCCATGCGGGAGCCCAGACAAGAAACCCCGGGAAGTTGATCAGAAAATTCCACCCAGAACCTTTGTAATCTGAAAGGACAGAAATGGTCGCAACAACATCTACATTGCTATTGTCGCCGTTAATGTTGGTGGTTACGCGAGCATTATATTTTGAGAGATTTGAGCCAATGCCACGAACAAGTTGCTGATCTTCAAAATCACTGCATGTCGAACGGATGCCGACACGAACTGGATTTTCGAGGGAATTAATAGAGGTGTTGTAGTATGAGCTTAAGTTCTTGATCTGCAGTTGGTGTGTACATCCAACCATTGTTACGGCAAGCATAAGAACGGCCAGCACGAGATTTCCAGGATTCTTCAACTTCATCGAAACACCTTTCTGTGAGGGGAACTTTCGCATGAGCCCAATGCCTATGCGCGAGGGAGAGGTTATAGAGTGATGGGGAAGGGGTGTAAATCTTAAACCCTCTTAGGTTCGTTTTTTCCAATCCTTGGAACTTTTTATCCTGATTTTTCCAAGGTTTGGAACCTTCGTCACCAAGGGATTCCGCCGTCGCGCTTCGCGCTATGGCGGGACAAGATGCAGGTTGGAGAAATAAAAAAAGCCACCCCGGAATCCGGAGCGGCTTTTCGCTTTCGCCGACGGGTTTATTCACCGTAGACGGTGGTGGTGTATTCGCCGATGAAGCCGAGGATATTTTTCACTTTCCAGTCAACATGGCTGATTTTTGTGATGCCGCCGTTTTGAGCCGCGGTCTGAATGCTGGAGTCTCCGATCGCAATCATTCCAAGGTAGGATTGGCTCATCGCGGTTCCGACTTTGGTTGATTTGACCGAGTTGTCGCCCACCTGCATGGGCAGGGTGTTGTCGATGAGGACAAATCCGACCGGAATCTGTGTCGCACAACCCGTGATCAGAACGGTCAGTGCGAGGAGTAATAATGCTTTTTTCATCATGCTTCCTTTCATTTTTCAGGTTTACCTACATCTGAGCGGCAATGGTGCGCAGGCACATTTCATTGCCGGTCTGATTGTTTACCGAATCCATCGGGTTGTCGCCGGTCCAGAACTCAACGCTGTTGAAGATGATGGCATCACCCAGCATACAGAGGCCGTACGCCGGAAGAATGATGCAACCCAAAAAGGCGACTTCGTCTACCCATTTCTCATCGAACCCGGTTTGCCAGGCTTTGAGTTTGCCGGTGAGTGCGAACGGACCGGTGCAGCCGGTGAGCAGGATGCTGGCAATCAGTAATGCGGGAATGAACTTTTTCATGAGGCCTCCTTGCAGGGAGTGGGTTAAACTCTCCCCTCTTGCGACGCAATCTATTTAAAAGAGTTGCGCCTGGCAATTGAAAACCCCGTGCTTCTTGCTTTTTAAGGACGGGTTGGGTAGCTTCTCTGATCACGTTTTTAAGGGAATTGATTATGCCGAAAATTGAAATCATGCCGTCGATTCTGGCGGCCGATATGGGAAATCTGGAAGCCGCTGTTCGCCAGTGCGAGCAGGCCGGTGCCGACCAGATCCATCTGGACATCATGGACGGTGTTTTTGTACCGAATATCAGCATGGGGCCCGCCGTGGTGGAGATGGTCAACCGGGCAACCGAGTTGCCGCTGGATGTGCATCTGATGCTGATTCGTCCGCAGGAGCACATTGAGGCGTTCGCCAAGGCGGGGTCGGATGCGATCATGATCCACATTGAAGCCGACTGCAATGTGGAGGACACCCTCCAGAAAATCCGTGATCTGGGCTGCAAGGCCGGGATTACCGTTAATCCGCCGACACCGATCGATTCGATCTTCCCAGCCCTGGAAAGCGGACTGGTCGACGAAGTGCTGATTATGTCCGTCAATCCAGGCTTCGGCGGTCAACGCTATATCGCGGACGCCGAAGAGAAGGTTGCCGAAGTCCGCCGGCGCTATCCGGACCTGCTGATTTCCATCGATGGAGGTATCGACCTCGAAACGGTGACGCCGGCCGCCGCGCATGGTGCGAACCTGTTTGTTTCCGGAACCTCGCTGTTTAAAGCGCCCGATATGAAAGAGGCGATTACCTCCATGCGCTCAGCCGCTGAAGCGGCGTTCAATTCTGCAATCTAAAATCATCAATCAGAAATCACATATGTCCGATCTTTCCCTAATTCGAAACTTTTCAATTATCGCCCACATTGACCACGGAAAATCCACGCTGGCCGACCGGATTATGCAGCTCACAGGAGCCGTGGAAGATCGCAACATGAAGGAGCAGTTGCTCGATGATATGGATTTGGAACGCGAGCGCGGGATCACCATTAAGGCCCATCCTGTAACGATGAATTACACGGCGAAAGATGGTAAAACGTACCTGT
>JAEIOF010000017.1 GCA_016342445.1 Verrucomicrobiota bacterium
TCGCGCCGCAGTCTGCTGTACGCCCGACATGGCGACACTGACCCGCATTCACAACGCCTCCAACGTGCTCTGCCTCGGCGCGAACAATACCGACGAGGCCGCCGCAGTTGAAATTCTCAACGCCTGGCTTGCCCACAAGCCGGAAACGGGCGGACGCCATGAGCGGCGCGTCAACAAGATCAAGTCGTTCGGCAAGAGCACCAGCGACGCCATCGCCGTCTACGACAGTGATCCGGAAATGTACAAAGTCATCCGCGACGAAAACGTCCGGCAGAAAAACAACATTGAGCTGATCGCCTCCGAAAACATCGTTTCGCAGGCCGTCCGCGAAGTGCAGGGTTCGCGGCTGACCAATAAATACGCCGAGGGCTATCCCGGCAAGCGCTGGTACAACGGATGCGATTGTGTCGACGAAGCCGAACAGCTCGCGATCGACCGTGCCAAAGAACTTTTCGGCGCCGAACACGTCAATGTGCAGCCGCACAGCGGCAGTGGCGCCAACATGGCGGTCTACTATTCCGTGCTCGAACCGGGCGACACCATTCTCGCCATGAGCCTCGCCGAAGGTGGACACCTGACCCACGGACACCCGATGAATTTTTCAGGCCGCTTCTTCAACATTGTCCCCTACGGCGTCTGCAAAGACACCGAGCAGATCGACTACGACGCCATCGAAAAGTTGGCGGAAGAGCACAAACCTCGCATGCTGGTGGCGGGCGCCAGCGCCTACTCGCGCATTATCGACTTCAAGCGGTTGCGCAAGATCGCGGATTCGGTCGGGGCCTATTTCATGGTCGATATGGCGCACATTGCCGGACTGGTCGCAACGGGCTGCCACCCGAGCCCGGTGCCGGACGCCGATTTCGTGACCACCACCACGCACAAAACCCTGCGCGGCCCGCGCGGCGGAATGATTCTCTGCAAAGAGAAGTTCGCGGCCGACATCGACCGGCAGGTGTTCCCCGGCATTCAGGGCGGCCCGCTGATGCACGTCATTGCCGCGAAGGCCGTTGCCTTCGGCGAAGCCCTGACCCCCGAATTCAAAACCTACCAGCAGCAAGTCGTCAAAAACGCCATTGCGCTGGCTGAAGCGATGCAGGCCAACGGCTTCCGTCTGGTTTCGGGTGGAACGGATAATCACCTGATGCTGGTGGATGTCAGCTCCTGCGGACTGACCGGAAAAGATGTCGCCAACGCGCTGGATAAGGCGTCGATCACCGCCAATAAAAACGGCATTCCTTTCGACAAAAAGAGCCCGTTCGTTACATCCGGCGTTCGATTGGGAACCCCGGCGGTCACCACGCGCGGCATGAAGGAAGAGGACATGAAAACCATCGCCGACTTTTTCAAAGCCGTCACCGACAACATCGGCGACGAGAAGAAGCTGGCGGATATCCGTGAGCAGGTGGTCGCCTTCTCAAACCGCTTCGTTCTGCCGTAAGCGGCCTCCCGTTTCCAAAGGTTGGAAAAAATGATTCCAACCCTTGGAACAAAAAACGGCTTCCTTTCGAGGAAGCCGTTTTGCGTGCCGGGATCTGTGGCCCTCTATTTTTTTGGATCTACAAAATCCCCAAGCGCCCGCGAACCCAGATGATCAGAGGGGGCCATTCCAGGAAGAGCCATTTTGGGCGGAAGATTCGTAGAAAGCGCCTCGACCACCTCCTCTTCAGACGGTTCAATTTGAAGCGGCGCCACCTCAACAGACGCTCCGGGCATGGGGCGATCCAGCAGATGGAGCGCCAAAAAAATGATGAACAATGCGGCCACGCCGTAACGGGGCTGCGCAAACATCCACCCCATGCTTTTATCCGGAAAATGGTGCAGCGAGGGCTTCTTATGCGCCGTACGAACCGCATGCATCGTATTCTCAATGTTCTTTTCCGTACGCGCCGCATCAGGCCGCGCATAAGTTTTCAACGCCAGCAGATCGCCCAGTTCGGGTTCTGTAACTTCAAACACGCTCTGGAGATTTTTCCGCGCCTGGGCCAGGCGGGATTGAGCCGGACCTTCCGTGCCGCCCATAAGCTTGGCGACCTCTAGCGAAGAGACGCCGTGCATATCGTGAAGAATCAACGTGGCCCGTTGCGTGTGGGGTAAGGCAAGGAGGGTTTCATTCAATTTTTTCTGAAATTCTTTCAGGCTCATTTTGCGCAACACAGAACCCTTGCTTGAAAATTTCAGATAGGATTCGGACTGTTTAACCGCGGGATCAAACTCCTCAAAGTGCATGGGGCTGCGGCGCTTATTCTTTTTACAAAACTTGAGCGTTTGATGAAGCGCAATGCGATCGATCCAGAAAGAGAATTCCGTCTGTTCACGAAAATGCCCAAGCGCCTTCCAGGCTTTTGAAAAAACCAGCCGGCTCAACGCCGCCGCGGTTTCGCGGTTGCCGGTCATGCTGTAGGTGAACCCGTAGATTCGATCCTGGTACCGGCGGACGAGTTGCTCGTAGGCGTGGAGGTCCTCCATCTGAGCACGACGAATCAGATCGAGATCGCTCAGGTCGGGCCGTTTTTCTGATGCGTGGCTTTCAGACATACTTTTTTCCAAACCTTGGAAACAACGGCCTTGCAGCTTGCTCCCTTTTTCCAACCCTTGGAAATTTCACTCCCGTTTTTTCCAAGGGTTGGAAAAATGTTCTAGCAGAGTTTACAAACCTTGGAAAAAGAAAAGCGCCCCGAAAAAATTTCGGAGCGCTTTCCTGACCCGTTTGACGGGTTCGGGCCTAGCCTTGAATGGCAGCCTGTGCGGCCGCCAGACGGGCGATCGGCACGCGGAACGGCGAGCAACTGACGTAGTCCAATCCCACCTTGCAGCAGAACTTGACGCTGGCCGGATCGCCGCCATGTTCGCCGCAGATCCCGCATTTGAGACCTGGACGGGTCATGCGGCCCTTTTCAACACCCATTTTAACGAGCTGGCCAACGCCAGACTGGTCGAGGTGCTGGAAGGGATCGCACGGCAGCAGTTTTTCCCGCATGTAATCCGGCAGAAAGGTGCCGATGTCATCGCGACTGAAGCCAAAGGTCATCTGCGTCAGGTCGTTGGTGCCGAAGCTGAAGAATTCAGCCGTTTCCGCGATTTCGTCGGCGGTAAGCGCGGCACGCGGAATTTCGATCATCGTTCCGATCATGTATTTGAGCTTCACACCCTCTTTCTTGATGATCTCCTCGGCGGTCTTGCGGGCGATCTGCTCAAGATAGTCGAGCTCGGCTTTGGTTCCGACGAGAGGAATCATGATTTCAGGCAGAACGTTGATCTTCTTTTTGGCCTTGGACACTTTACAGGCGGCCGTGATAATGGCGGTGGTCTGCATCACGCAGAGTTCCGGGAACGTCACCGAGAGACGGCATCCGCGATGACCGAGCATCGGGTTGAATTCGTGCAGCTGTTTGACGCGATTAGTCACCTTCGTAACCGGGATGCCGAGGCGTTTGGCCATTTCTTTCTGGTCAGCAGCGGTGTGCGGTACAAACTCGTGCAACGGCGGGTCGAGCAGACGAACCGTAACGGGCAGGCCGTCCATGGCTTTGAAGATCCCCTCAAAGTCCTTCTGCTGATGCTTCAGCAGTTTGGCCAACGCGGCTTTACGGCCCGCTTCGTCTTCCGCAAGAATGAATTCGCGGATGGCCCAGATGCGGTCCCCTTCGAAGAACATGTGCTCGGTGCGACAGAGGCCGATGCCTTCGGCACCGAAGGCGCGGGCGCTGACCGCGTCTTTCGGGGTGTCGGCATTGGTGCGCACGTTGATTTTACGGTGGACGTCCGACCACTGGGAAATCTGATCGTACATTTTGTAGATCGGGTGTTTCTTGGCGGCGGCGGTTCCATCGACCACACCGGAAACGACCGGACTGGACTGAGTTGGAATCTGACCTTCGTAAACCATACCGGTTGATCCGTTGAGGCTGAGGAAGTCGCCCTCTTTATAGGTCTTCTTGCCGACGGTGACTGTTTTCTTCTTGTAGTCGATCTGAAGGGCGCCCGCGCCGCAGATACAGCACTTGCCCCAGCCGCGCGCGACAACCGCCGCGTGGGAGGTCATCCCTCCGGTCGAGGTGAGCACACCCTGCGCCGCCCACATCCCGCCGACATCTTCGGGGCTGGTTTCGTGACGAACCAGAATCACTTTGGCGGTCGGATCTTTGGCAACTGCCGCTTCCGCCGCTTTGGCGTCGAAAACAATTTTGCCGACGGCGGCACCGGGGCCGGCCGGCATTGCGGTGGTGATCAGCTTGGCTTTCTTCTCGGCCGCGATATCGAAGATCGGGAAGAGCAACTGCTCGAGGTCTTCGCCGGAAACGCTCATCAGCGCTTCCTTCTGCGTCAGAATCTTTGTGAGCTTTTTGCCGGTGAACACATCTTCGCCCGTGGCCATTTCAACCGCCCAGCGGACACCCGCCAGACCGGTACGCTTGGCGTTGCGGGTCTGCAACATCCACAGCTTTCCTTCCTGCACGGTGAATTCCACGTCCTGCGGGTATTTGTAGTGCTTCTCAAGGCGGTCCATGATTTTGAGCAGATCGGCGTGCGCCTTTTTCCAGATAGCCGATTTTTCGTTCGGCATATCTTTGAGGTCTTTCGGGGTGCGAATCCCCGCCACCACGTCTTCGCCCTGTGCGTTGATGAGGTATTCACCCATCGGATCGCTGTGGCCGGTTCCGCCGTCGCGGGTGAAGGCCACGCCGGTACCGGACTCGTCGCCCATGTTACCGAAGACCATCGAGCAGACGTTGACTGCGGTGCCGAGCAGGCCGGTGATCTTGTTGATCTGGCGGTATTTTTCAGCACGCTCCGAGTTCCACGAACCGAACACGGCACGGATGGAGAGGTCGAGCTGCTGCATCGGATCCTGCGGGAAAGGCTTTTTAACCTTCTTGAAATAGACCTTTTTGTAGATATCCACCAGTTCCTTCAGCTGTTCAGCAGTCAGGTCGGTGTCTTCTTTGGCTTTATATTTTTTCTTCAGCGCATGGAGTTCGCATTCGAAATCTTCGTGCTCCAGGCCGGTATAGGGGCCCATCACCACGTTGCCGAACATATCGATGAAGCGACGGTAGCAGTCCCACGCGGTGCGCTCGTTGCCGGTCTGCTTGATAAAGCCGTGAATAGATTTGTCGGTCAGTCCGAGGTTGAGAACGGTGTCCATCATACCGGGCATGGAAACGGCGGCGCCGGAGCGAACGGAAACGAGTAGCGGGTCGTTCGGGTCGCCGAGTTTTTTGCCCATCAATGTTTCGAGCTTGCCTAGCGTTTTCTTGAGCTGGGCTTCCATTCCTTCAGGATATTTTCCGCCATTTTTGCTGTAGCAGGCGCATGCTTCGGTCGAAACGGTAAAACCGGCGGGCACGGGAATGTTCGCATTCGACATTTCCGCCAGATTGGCTCCCTTGCCTCCGAGCACCGCTTTCATGGTGCTGTCGCCTTCGGTATGTTCCTTGCCGAATCCGTAGAAGTACACGTATTGTTTGTTGTTCGCCATCCGATTTCTCCTTGGTTTGCGCTCATCAATTTTGTTGAGCGGCTCATTCATTTTTATCCTTAAAAAAGAGGTGCATGCTAGCAAAGCGGGGGGGGGAGTCAAGCCGCGGAAAGGCCGGTCAAACCCGCTCGAGCGCATCATCTCGGAGAGAAGCACCGCGCGGCAAAACACAGCGGGCTTACTCCTCGCTCAAGGGCCCGCCGGGTTTATCCCGAACAACGGAGTGTTCGGCAACAGCGGACGCCTCGGGCCAATCCTCATTGTAGTGAAGCCCCCGGCTCTCTTTGCGTTGCTGTGCGCAACGGATGATCAGCTCGGCCACCGCCGCGAGATTGCGCAACTCGATCAGGTCGGCCGTCACCAGATACTCTTTATAGTAACTGCGGATTTCTTCACGAATGGTGCGGATGCGCCGCCGCGCGCGCGCCAGACGGCGGTCGGAGCGCACAATGCCGACATAGTCCCACATGACGGAGCGCACTTCGTTCCAGTCGTGCTCCACGACCACCGCTTCATCGCTGGAAACCGCCTCGCCGCACTCCCAGCGCGGAATGGTAATGTCCGCCACCGGATTATTTTTCCAATGATTGGAAACTTCTTCAGCGCAGCGGGCGGCGCACACAGAGGCTTCGAGCAGGGAGTTGCTCGCCAGGCGGTTTGCGCCGTGCAGTCCGGTACTGGCGACTTCGCCGATCGCGTAGAGCCCCGGCATGGCGGTGCGTCCGTTGACGTCCGCCACGACTCCCCCGCAGGAATAGTGCGCGGCGGGCACAACCGGAACGGGCGCGCGGGCCATATCGAACCCGAACGTCAGGCAGGTGCTGTAAATGGTGGGAAAGCGTTTTTGCAAATACTCGGCATCGCGATGGGAGATATCGAGATACACAAAGGGATCGCCCTGTTTCTTCATCACCGAGTCGATGGCGCGCGCGGTGATGTCGCGCGGAGCGAGCGCGCCGCGCTCGTCGAAATCGTAGACAAATTCTCGCCCGCGACGGTCGATCAGCCTGGCCCCCTCCCCGCGCACCGCCTCGGAAATCAAAAATGACTTGGCGGCGGGGTGGTAGAGGCAGGTAGGATGGAACTGGATCATCTCCATATCGCGCACGGGCAGCCCCGCGCGCCAGGCCATCGCCACGCCGTCGCCGGTGGCGACATCGGGATTACTGGTATACAGATAGACTTTCCCCAGTCCGCCCGTCGCAAGAATCGTGACGGGCGCGCGCACGGCCAAAATCTCGCCGCTCTTTTTATCCAGAAAGTAGCACCCGACGCAGCGGCTTTCACCGGGCAGACCAATCCAGCCGGTCGGCACCACATCGATCGCCAGCCAGTTTTCCGCCAGCGTAATGTTGGGGTCGGCCTTGACCCGAGCGAGCAAACTTTCGATCAGCGCCTTGCCGGTCACGTCCCCTGCATGCAGAACGCGACGCCGCGAGTGACCGCCCTCCTGCCCCAGATCGTATTCGCTCGGCGACTCCGCTCTCCGTTCAAAATGAACTCCGCACTTTTCCAGCTCGGCGATTTGCGCGGGGCCGCCCTCAACAATGGCGCGGACGGCGGACTCTTCGCTGAGACCGCCGCCGGTTTGCAGGGTATCCTCGATGTGTTCTTTCATCGAATCAGCCGGGTCGACCACGCAGGCGACGCCCCCCTGCGCGTAGCGGGTATTGGCTTCATCAGCGGCTCGCTTGGAGGCGACCAGCACCCTGCCGCGTGCGCTCAAATGCAGAGCCGCGGTCAGGCCCGCCAGCCCGCTGCCGATAATCAAAAAATCTGTGTCGCGTGTTTGCATCGTTTTCCAAACCCTGGAAGTTTCTGTCCGAATTTTTTCAACCCTTGGGAAATAAAACGCCCGCCGCATCGTGCGGCTTCCAAAGGTTGGAAAAATCCTGCGGAACGCTACCACACCTTTTCCAGCCATTGGAAGCCATTGCATGGCGGCTTGCGGCTTTTTCCACTCGACCAAAGCGAGAGAGGCCGCACAAACGTGCGGCAGTAACCAAGGGAGTGGCACCCATTGGAAAAAGGAGCGCTCGAGACTCCGCCGGGTTGCCTTTTGGCTAAATAAAGGCTTTTCTTCCGCAGGGAGTCTGGCATTGTCCCGCGCTTTTACAGATAGATCAGAAGCTTCTCAGAAAGGACTACGTCATGATTAAAAAAGGTGGAACCTACGTTGTAATGGGCCTGCTCAACACCGACTCGATCGCTTATGCCACCGGCAAGCTGATTGAGGAACAGGGCGGCAAGGTAATTTACACGGCGCAAAATGAGCGCCTGAAAAAAATCTTTTTCGACCGGGGGTGCACAGACCTCTCTCAGGAAGAAAAGGATGTGCTGGATATTCGCTACTGCGATGTGACCATCGAAGAAGAGGTCCGGACTCTCTTCGCAGAAATCGGCGAACTCAACGGCATCGTCCACTCCATCGGATTTGCCAACCCGAAGACCTGCCTCGGCGACAACATTTACACCGATGCGGTCGAGGACATCAAACAGGGCTTCCATATCAGCTGCGCCTCGCTGGCAACCGTTGCCCAGTTCGCACAGGAGCACATGCACAAAGGCGGATCCGTCGTGACGCTCTCCTTCGCCTCGCAGGTAGCCTTCCCCTTCTACAACTGGATGGGCGTGAACAAAGCGGCTCTTGAGGCGCTGGTGCGCGCACTGGCTCGTGAATACGGCCGCGAACACGTCCGCGTCAACGCCGTCTCCGCCGGCCCGCTGGCGACCAAAGCCGCCAAGTCGATTCCGCACTTCGCCCATCTGGCGCGCGTCTGGAAAAAAATGAGCCCGCTTCCGTGGGATGTCATCAACGACAAAAAAGAAGTCGCCCATGCCGTCGTTTTCCTGCTGGGCGAAGGCTCCAAAAAGATCACCGGCCAAACCCTCTATGTCGATGGCGGGGCCTCGATTGTCGGCGGCGAACTGCTGCCCAGAGAGCGACCGATCAAATCGATGCCAGCCAAACGGAAAGCCGCCGCCAAAGAGCGTCTCGAACGGATGCGGGAATTGAAAAAATCGCACGAATAACCGTTCCCCAACCCCTGGAACCTGCGTCGCCAAAGGTTATGCAGGTCTAGAAAGCAAAAAAGCCGCTCCGAAAGGGGCGGCTGTTTTTGTAAGATGGTGACCCCAACGGGAATCGAACCCGTGTTACCAGGATGAAAACCTGGTGTCCTAACCGCTGAACGATGGGGCCGCCTTGAAAAGCGAGCGCGTAAGATAACAAACTCGCGCGGCGGGGCAACTAAAAATAATCGGTTTTTTAATCTATGCTTTTCAACCCCTCGTTGGCATCCTGCTTTTCTGTTCCCGGGGTGCCGGATGCCGCAAGGCAAACGTGCTGAGATAATACCCGCTGAACCTGATCCGGCTAGTACCGGCGAAAGGGAGTGACACATCTCGGTGAAGCTCCCTCAACTGATGGGAGCTTTTTATGTTTTTGACGGTCAATGAAGAGAATTACGTGCACAGCGGCGACGGAACCATCGGTGCCCTGCTGGCCGAACTCGGTGCGAAGCCCGAACACTCCGCCCTGACCGTGAACCGCGACATCGTTTTTTCCAAGGATTGGAAAAGTTTTAAACTCAACGACGGCGACACCGTCGAAGTACTCACCTTTGTAGGAGGCGGCTGATGCTCACGCTTGGAAATATTGAATTTAAATCGCGGCTGATTCTCGGAACCGGAAAGTTTTCCGACACCGAGACGATGGTCAAGGCCATTGAAGCCTCCGGTACGGAACTGGTAACCGTCGCTCTGCGCCGTTTCAACCGCGACAAGCCCGACGACGACCTCTGCGCCCCGCTCGCGAGGCTAAAGGGTATAACGCTGATGCCCAACACCTCCGGCGCCATGAACGCCAAAGAGGCCATCCGCGCCGCACAACTCGGCCGCGAGCTGAGCGGAAGTTCCTTTGTGAAAGTGGAAATCCACCCGAACCCGCACCATCTGATGCCCGACGCGATTGAAACCTATCTCGCCGCCAAAGAGCTGGCCGCCGACGGCTTCATCGTCCTGCCCTATATCCCCGCCGATCCCGTCCTCGCCAAAAAACTCGAAGACGTCGGTTGCGCCGCCGTCATGCCGCTCGGCGCAGCCATCGGCTCCGGCGGCGGACTCTCCACCGCGGAGATGATCAAACTGATTATCCGCGACAGCAACATCCCCGTCATCGTCGATGCCGGACTGCGCGCGCCGTCCGAGGCCGCCCGCGCCATGGAAATGGGTTGCGACGCCTGTCTGGTCAACTCCGCCATCGCCGCCGCCAGAGACCCGTCCGCGATGGCGAAGGCCTTCGCGCTCGGCGTCGAAACCGGCTTTGCCGCGCGACAAGCCGGCCTCATGCCCAAGTCCGAAATCGCCGTGGCCTCCAGCCCTCTTACATCGTTCCTCGGGAAATAGAGTCGAACGTCTGAACGTCGAAAGTCAAAGGTCCTGCATGAACTCCGCCACCTCCCACCTCCCATCTTCCACATCCCACAAACTCCCCGACTGGCTCGATCCCGCCCCGTGGCTGAACCGGACATTCTCCGCATCCGATATCGAATGCGCGCTCGGCGCGGAATCGCCCGACGAAGAGACTCTGGCCGCGCTGCTCTCGCCCGCGGCAGCAGACTTTCTTGAGCCGATGGCCGCGCGCGCGCAGGCTCTAACGCGCCGCCACTTTGGTCGCACCGTTCAGCTTTACGTCCCGCTCTACCTCTCCAGCTGGTGCTCCGGCGGCTGCGCCTACTGCGGCTTTGCGTCCGACCGCAACACCGATCGCCACGCCCTGGCATTCGACGCGGTCAGCAAAGAGCTCGACGCCATCAAATCGATGGGCTTTGAGGAGGTCTTGTTGCTGACCGGCGAGCGCTCTTCCAAGGCCGATCTCGACTATCTGCGCGAATGCGTCGGGCTGGCCGCGCGCCGTTTTCATAATGTGGCGATTGAGGTGTTCCCGATGGCGGAAGAGGAATACCGCTCGCTGGCGGAGGCGGGCTGCACTGGGGTCACCATTTATCAGGAAACTTATCACCCGGAAACCTACGACCGGATGCACCGCTGGGGGCCGAAAAAAGATTTTTTCCAACGTTTGGAAGCCCCGGAACGCGCGCTTTCCGGCGGACTGCGCTTCGCGGGCATCGGCGCGCTGCTCGGCCTGGCCGATCCGCGCTACGATATGCTCGCGCTCTACCGCCACGCCCGTCACCTTCAAAAAACGCACTGGCAATCCGGGCTGACGATTTCGTTCCCGCGCATCCGCAACGAAGCCGGCGGCTTCATTGCGCCGCATCCGGTCGATGAAAAACTGCTCGCGCAGATCCTCTTCGCCTTCCGCATCTGCCTGCCCGATGTGCCGCTGGTTCTTTCAACGCGGGAGTCCGCGGCCTTCCGCGACGGCATGGCCGGACTGGGGTGCAACAAAATGAGCATCGCCAGCAAAACCACCGTCGGCGGCTACGGCGATGAGGGATCAGAAGAGGGCCAGTTCGATGTCAGCGACGACCGCGGGCTCGATGAGTTCTGCGCCATGCTGCGCTCCAAAAAGCTCGAGCCCGTCTTCAAAAACTGGGATGAGGTGTACCGATGAAAACGTCTTACGGGCTCTACATGGTGATGACCAATCCGGTGGTCGGCTACGAAGCCTGCGCGCGGGCGGCGGTGAATTGCGGCGTTCCCTTCGTTCAGCTGCGGATGAAGAACGCCTCGCGCGAGGAAATAGTTTCCAATGCCTGGAAAATCCGTGAGATCACGCGCGGAACAAACTCGCTGTTTATCGTCAACGACGATGTCTCTATCGCCAAGGAGGTGGATGCCGACGGCGTGCATCTCGGGCAGAGCGATATGCCGCTCGACGAAGCGCGCAAAATCTGGGACGCCCCTGGAAAAATCTTCGGGCTCTCGACTCACAGCGAAGCGCAGGCTGAGGCTGCCATCGCGCAACGGCCGGATTACATCGGAATCGGCCCCGTCTTCCCGACGCCGACTAAGGCGATTGCCGATCCAGCGCTCGGAATCGAGCGGGCGGGTGCGATTGCCCAAGCGACGCCCCTGCCTCACGTGGTGCTCGGAGGGCTCGACGAAACGAATCTGGCCGAGGTGCTGAAAGCCGGCGCGGTGAACTACTGCGCGGTTCGCGCCATTATGGAAAGTTCAGAACCGGAAGTTGAAATCCGCACGCTTCAGAAAATCTGGGCGGATTGCCGCTAAGCCTGCTCATCGGAGAATGCGGCTCGTTGCAGCAGTTCATGCGCGTGGCACTCCATCGCTTCGGCGATGCGGACAAGGCTGGAAATCGTCAGATTCTGCTCTCCGCGCTCTATCTTGCCAATGTAGTTGCGGTGAAATCCGCAGCGCTCGGCCAGTTTTTCCTGTGAAATTTTCAACTCGCCTCTCTGCATTCGCATGGCATTTCCAAGATTAAAAAGGTATTTGTTTTTCATGCCTGGAAGCACATCATATTGGTGTAATTTGTCCACCCACGTTAGTGGTGTATCTTTGCATCATATTGTTCCCTTTTCATGGAATTAGATTGTGACTGCAACTTTCTAACAAACCCCCGGGCCCGTTTCCGCAGAACGTCGCTCTCTGGCGATGCCGCGGAAACGGGTCTTTTTCCAGTGTGCGGAACTTTACCCCCGTCTTTTTTCCAATGATTGGAAGAAAAGTTTCCAAGGTTCGGAACTTTCCGGTAGAAATCTTCCAAGGTTTGGAAAACTCGGATCTGGATTTCCCAATGGTTGGAAACGGGGTGTTTTATGAAACGTAAACTTGTTGTCATTCTGTCACTGTTGATTGCGCTGGGCGGGAGCGTACGCGCGGCCGAGCCGTTCACGAATGCCTACGAGGCGATTGCGCTGTTCACCAAAGTGCTTGAAGAGGTGCACCGCAGCTATGTGGACACGAACGAGGCGGGCTACGACACGCTGATCCGCCATGCGCTCACCGGGATGCTGCAGGAGCTCGACCCCTACAGCCAGTTTCTCGACGAGGAGTCCTACGAGGACATGCAGGACGATACGTCCGGCCACTTCGGCGGCGTCGGGATTGTCATCAGCATGAAGGACGGGTTGCTGACGGTCGTCTCGCCAATGGAGGACACGCCGGGGTTCCGCGCGGGCATTCTTTCGGGCGACATTATCGTGGAGGTCGACGGCGAGGAGACCCGCGAGCTGAGCCTCTCAGAGGCTGTAAAGAAAATGCGCGGCGACCCCGGAAGCGATGTCCTCATCAAAACCCTCCGTCCGTCAACGCACGAAATCAAAGAAATTCCCATCACCCGCGAAGAGATCAATGTAACCAGCGTCAAAGATGCCGAAATGGTCGACGAGGGAATCGGCTACATCCGCATCACCCAGTTCAATTCGCCCACCGCCGAAACCCTGAAAAAAGAGATGGGGACTCTCGTGGAGCAAAATTTGGAGGGGCTGGTGCTCGACCTGCGCGGCAACCCCGGCGGGTTACTGACGGCGGCGGCGGAAGTGGCCGAATTGTTTTTGCCGCGCGGCGAACTGATTGTTTTCACCAAGGGCCGCACCGCCGGCGCGGAACAACAGACCTTTAAATCGTCCGGCCGCACGCACTACAGCTCGAAGGACTTCCCGATGGTGATTCTAATCAATGGCGGAAGCGCCAGTGCATCCGAAATTGTGGCCGGCGCCCTGCAGGATCATAAACGTGCGATGCTGATCGGCGAGAAAACGTTTGGTAAAGGTTCCGTGCAAAGCGTCCTGCCGCTCGAAGACGGTTCGGCGGTTAAACTGACCACCGCAAAATATTACACCCCCAGCGAGCGCGTTATTCACGACCACGGCATTGAGCCCGATCACCGTGTCGAAATGCCCGCCGAGGATCTCTTTCAGTTGCGGATGCAAAAGGCACGGCAAAATGGCGAAGCTGATCCGGCCATCCCGACCAATGCCCCCATCCGCGATGTCCAGCTCAATGCCGCCATCGGAGCGCTCAAAGGAATGATTATCTCTCAGGAGTGGACCAAATGATTTTACTAGGCATCGAGACCTCGTGTGATGAGACCGCCGCCGCCGTGGTTGAAAACGGCGCGGTGAAGTCAAATGTCATCTACTCGCAGATTGCCAAGCACGCGCCCTACGGCGGCGTGGTGCCGGAAATCGCCTGCCGCGATCATGTCCGCAAACTGCCGGGCATCATCAACGAAGCGCTTGCGGACGCGGGGGTTTGCTTTGATGATCTTGACGGCCTCGCCGTCACCTACGGGCCCGGGCTGGCCAGCTCGCTGCTGATCGGCTACTCCGCCGCCCGCGCCCTAAGCCAACGGCTCAACAAGCCGCTGATGGGAATGAACCACCACGAAGGACACATCTACTCCGTCTTTCTCGGCGACGAGCCGCCCGTGCTCGGCGGTGCGTTCCCGATGCTCACCCTGATGGTGTCCGGCGGGGACACCCGGCTGGTGTACATGAAACAGCCGGGCCACTATGAAGTGATCGGCCAGACCATCGATGATGCCGCCGGCGAAGCGCTCGATAAGGGGGCCACCCTGCTCGGCCTCGGCTATCCCGGCGGGCCGGTCATTCAAAAATTTGCCGAGGGCGGCAACCCGAATGCAATCCGCTTCCCGCGCGGACTCGACAACCGCGGTAAGGGGTGGCCGTATTCGGTCGACCGCGAACTCTGCTTCAGCTTCAGCGGGCTCAAGACCTCGCTGCTCTACCACCTGCAAAACCATCCGGACGTGATGACGGATGAAGAGAAAAAGCGCGATGTGGTCGCCAGCTACCAGGAAGCCGTGGCCGATGCGCTGGCGAGCCGCGTGGAGCGGGCATTGAGAAAATATGACTGCGCGGCCTTTGCCTGCGCGGGCGGGGTTTCGCTCAACAAACCTCTGCGCGAAAAGCTCGCCGCCCTCTCTGAAAAAACCGGCATTCCGCTACGGCTCGCCTCGCCGCGACTCTGCACCGATAACGCCGCGATGATTGCCGGGGCCGCCGCGATCAAGCTGCAAGCGGGGCTGCCTTTCGTGATGCCGGAAGATGTGAGCCCCAACCTGCGGCTCGAAAACTGGTAAGCCGCTACCGCAATCGGAACTCTTCCGGCGAGAGCTCGCCGTCCTTGTTGCGGTCTTTATTGAGAAAAATCCGTTCGGCCTGCGCATCGTCTCTTTGTGATCCCCGTTGCTCGGCCCAAACGGCCCGCACCGCGATAAACTCTTCTATCGTTATGGAGCCGTTCCGGTTGGTATCAGCCCAAACAAAGTTTTTTGTCGGCGCACGATCCGCAAAGCCCATCGAGGCGGTAAGGATCAGAAGGCTCAGTGTAATCCATTTGTTCATGGCGTTTCTCCTCATCTCAAAGCAAATCCATACAGCAAAGTGGATTATTTCAGAGAAAAACGCAACGTCCCGAATAAATTAGACACGGAGCCACAGGAGGCAGGAGGTGCAATGCGTCAAAAATGGAGCGGGTGAACGGGATCGAACCGTCACAACTAGCTTGGAAGGCTAGGGCTCTACCATTGAGCTACACCCGCGTGAGAAGGAAAAGAAGGTACTAAACCTCCGCCAAGAATCAAGTCCTTATCCATTCGGATCGGATAAAACCCTTTTTCCGCCCGCTCTTTATTCCGCCGACGCGCCGGAACGGCCCATCCGCTTGCGCTCGTTTTCATCAAGGTAGCGTTTCCGCAGGCGGATATTGTTAGGCGTGACCTCAACGAGCTCGTCGGCCGCGATGTACTCGAGTGCCTCTTCGAGGCTCGGGCGCTGGGCGGGCGCAATCTTCATGGCGCGATCAGAACCAGAGGCGCGCATGTTGGTAAGCTGTTTGGCTTTTTGGATGTTCACCAGCAGGTCTTTATCCAAACAATGCTCGCCCACAATCATTCCGGCATAGCACTCTTCACCAGGGTCGACGAAGAAAATACCGCGTTGCTGAAGCGCGTCGATGGCAAACGCAACGGCATTGCCAGTTCCGATACTGAGAAGCACTCCGTTGTTGCGGGTCTCAATGTCTCCGGCATATGGGCCGTAGTGCACAAAGCGATGGGAGACAATTGCCTCACCCGCCGTGGCGGTCATCAATTTGCTTCGAATTCCAATCAGGCCGCGCGTCGGAATGTGGAAAACAATGCTTTTTCGAACGCCGTGCTGATCCATCCGAATCATTTCGCCGCGACGCATTCCGATCAGTTCAATGGCTTTACCGGCGTATTCGTCGGGAACGTCTACGTTGAGAACCTCGATGGGCTCTTCTTTCTTCCCATGATGCTCATGGAAAATGACGCGCGGCTGAGCAACGGTCAGCTCGAAGCCTTCGCGACGCATGGTTTCAATCAGGATTGAAAGGTGCAAAACCCCGCGACCACTGACAATAAAGGAGTCACCACTGGCCTCCTCAACGCGCAGGGCCACGTCGCGCTCGGTTTCTTTCAGCAGACGTTCGCGAATATGGCGGCTGGTGACGAACTTCCCGTCTTGTCCAAAGAAGGGGGAGTCGTTGACGCGGAAGGTCATTGAAAGAGTCGGCTCATCTAGCGCGATCAGCGGCAGGGCCTCCGGGTGTTCGCGATGGGCAATGGTGTCACCGATATCAATGTCGACGATGCCGGAGATGGCGCAGAGGTCGCCGCACGGAATGCTCTCTTTTTTGACGCGGCCGAGGCCCTCAAAGGTGTGCAGCTCTTTGAGCTGGACGGGGCGGACGGTGCCGTCACGCTTGATGATGCTGAGCGGCGTCTTGAGGTCGAGCGTTCCGCGGTAGACGCGGCCGATGCCGATACGACCGACGTAATCATTATAGTCGAGCGTGGTGGCCTGCATCTGTACAGGGCCCTCATGAACCGGCGGACCGGGGATATGTTCAATGATCGCATCCATCAGCGGCTTAATGGAGTCGCGCGGATCGTCGAGGTTTTTGACAGCCCAGCCATCGCGTCCGCTGGCGTACAGCATCGGGAAGTCGAGCTGATCGTCGCTGGCTTCGAGCTCGGCAAAGAGATCGAAAACCATATCGTGCACCGCATCGCAGCGGGCATCGGGCTTGTCGGCCTTGTTAACGACCACAACCGCCTTGAGATTCAGCTCCAGTGCTTTGTCCAAAACAAACCGCGTCTGCGGCATCGGCCCTTCAGCGGCATCGACCAGCAGCAACACGCCGTCGGCGAGGTTGAGCACGCGCTCGACCTGTCCGCCGAAATCGCTATGGCCGGGGGTGTCGATGACGTTGATCTTCACGCCGTTGTACACGATGCTGATGTTTTTGGATAGAATGGTGATGCCGCGCTCGCGTTCGAGGTCGTTGCTGTCGAGCATGCAAACCTGAAACTCGCTGTCGCGAAGAATGTGCGCCTGCTTAATGATCTGATCGACCAGCGTGGTTTTGCCATGGTCAACATGCGCGATGATCGCGACGTTACGGATTTTCTCGTTTCTCATAAATTCTCCAGATAAAGGCGGGGAATCTACGCCCCTCTATAGAAAAAGCAATCAGGAAGAGCAGTAGAATGGAGTGGAGGATTGTTGGGCCGTTTGGATTTTGCCGTTTCCAAGAGTTGGAACTTTTGAGTCAAATTTTTCCAAGGGTTGGAAAAATGAGGCGGTTCGGCCTGTCTTTTTTTCCAATCATTGGAAGATGTGGCAGGCAGGGCCTCCATTTTTTTTGAAATATTGCTGGTGATATTCCTCGGCGCGGTAGAACGGCGAGACGGGAACAATTTCGGTGGCGATCGGTTTTGTATATTTCCCGGAGGCCTCCAGCGCGGCCTTCGATTTTTCCGCCGCCGCCTTTTGTTCCAAGGTTTGGAAAAAGATGGCGGAGCGGTACTGTGTTCCGAAATCGGGGCCCTGCCGGTTGACCTGGGTCGGGTTGTGCACCCGCCAGAACAGCCCGACCAGCTCCGCGTAGGATATTTTCACCGGATCAAAGGTGATTTCGACCGCCTCGGCGTGGCCGGTTCGTCCGGAGCAGACCTCTTTATAGGTCGGGTTTTCTGTTGTGCCTCCTGTGTAGCCAACCTGCGTATCGATCACGCCGTCAACGGCTCTAAATGAGGACTCAACACCCCAAAAGCATCCTGCGGCAAATATTGCTGTTTCAGTTTGCACAGCCCTCTCCTGCGCCGGGGCAATCCCGGCGACGATTGTGATGAGAATACTGAACAACAGGGCTTTCATTCCACTCGCGTTATAGCACAGCCAACGCGGCGTCATAGTCCGGCTCCTGCGTGATTTCCGAGACCTGCTCAGTATACACGACATTACCGGCACCATCGATCACAACAACTGCGCGCGACAACAGGCCGGCGAGCGGGCCGTCGGCAACGAGCACTCCGTAGCGATCGCCGAACCCTGAACGAAAGGCGGAAACGGGCACAACGTTTTCGATTCCTTCAGCTCCGCAAAAACGACCCATCGCAAATGGTAGATCCATCGAAACACAAAGCACTACGGTGTTGTCCAGTTCAGCGGCCTCCTCGTTGAAGCGACGAACCGAGGTGGCGCAAACCCCGGTATCAATGCTGGGGAAAATATTGAGGATCAGCCGTTGTCCTTTGTAGTCAGCCAGTATGGTTTCCGACAGATCCTGCTTCACCAATGTGAACTCCGGCGCAGCACTCCCTTTTACGGGCAGCTCCCCTGTCGTGTTTATTTGTGTTCCCTTTAATGTGATTTTCGCCACGGCCCATCCCCCCTTGTTAAGATCCGATCTCAATATGATTTAAACGAAGAAGGTTGATTTTACAAGCAGGAAGCCGTTCAATGTGCGGCCTCTTATGGAAAACAAACAAAACAAAAGAACTATCGCCATCGTCGGGCGTCCGAATGTCGGCAAGTCCGCCCTCTTCAACCGGATCGTCGGCCGCCGCGTTTCGATCGTACACGAAGAGTGCGGCGTGACACGCGACCGCGTCGTCTGTGAAACCGAATGGGACACCCAGCAGTTTGACCTGATCGACACCGGCGGGCTCGGCACCATCGACTCACGCGCCGTGGGCGATGTCATTGTCAACCGCACCAACGAGCAGGTCGCCATCGCCATTGAAGACGCGGCGGCAATCATTTTTGTAACGGATATCACTGCCGGGGGTGTCCCGATGGACGAAGAAGTCGCCCGCCTGCTCCACCGCGCCGACCGCCCCGTCTTTATTGCCGCCAACAAAGCGGACAACGACAGCCGCGACGAAGACTCCGTCGCATTTGAAACGCTCGGCTTCCCCGTTTTCCCGGTCTCCGCCCTGCACAACCGCGGGGTGGATCTCCTGATGGCCGCCGTTCTGCCCGAACTGCCGGCCGGGGAAAACCGCACGATACGCAACCCCTTGCGGATCGCCGTGGTCGGACGCCCCAACTCCGGCAAATCTTCGTACATCAACCGCCTGCTGAACGGCGACCGCGTCATTGTGTCGGATATCCCCGGCACGACCCGCGACAGTATCGAAATCCCCTTCACCATCGGGTCCGGCCCGCAAGCACGACATTATCTGCTGATCGACACCGCCGGCGTTAACCGCCGCAACCGCAAATCCGGGGCCGTCGAGCACTACAGTAATATGCGCGCGGAAGAGAGTATCGATAACGCCGATATCGTCGTCCTGCTGATGGATGCCTCTGAAGGGCCAAAATTGCAGGATAAAAAACTGGCCGCCAAAATTATGGAGGCCAAAAAAGGGTGCATCCTGATGATCAACAAATGGGACCTCGCCGAAGAGGGCGGCGTCACCCAAACCAAATACGAGCCTGCACTCCGCAAAGAAGTTCCCTTCCTCAACTTCGCCCCCCTGCTCTTCGTCTCCAACGAAACCGGCTATAACATCCGCAAAAGCATCGAAATCATCGATTATGTGGCAAGCCGAATCGAAACCCAAATGACCACCGGCGTGCTCAACCGCGTTATCCAAGACGCCGTAGCCAAAACCCCGCCGCCGATCGTCAAGGGACGTGCACTCAAGGTCTACTACGCCACGCAATCCGGCACCAAGCCTATTTTTATTAAGCTGTTTGTAAACAACACCTTACGCGCAACACCAACCTACAAACGGTATCTCATCAGCCAACTTCGCAAGGCCTTCGGCCTCGAAGGAGCACCCGTCGAGCTCAAGCTCGTCTCCCGCACCCGACCCGATCTTGAGCAAAAACTCGCTGAGCGCAAAAAACAAAACCTAGCCGATAACGAAGAGGCATAAAAAATCGCCTGGTGCAGAGGTTTTTACCGTCCCAGACGTAGACGCGCCCGGAATTCGCTACCGGGAAACACCTTCTTTCGTAACCTCAACAGACACGATTTTCCCCTCTTTTTCCGCAGCCATCGTTGAGAGAAAAGTACCAAAAAACTCTAATTTTCTCACGAATTTTCGCTGAAGACTTATTCCGGCATAGGACAATCAACCGTCAGCGATGGCGACTCAGGGCACGGTAGAAAAACACGGAACACAATCCGACTTAGATTTAATTTCTAGTCGTGTTACTCCATAAAATTTCGTTGGCGATAATTTTTCTTTCCCGTGAACCTTCCGCGATGGCCATAGCCGTCCGGTGACGGCCGGCCGACCGGCCATAAACTTACACGCATTTGAGAAGTCTTAGCTGTCCTGATTCGCGATCAGCCGCTTCCTTTTTCGAAGAAAATATAGAGCATCATTGCATCTGTTATATATTGCTCTACAACCACTTATTCGTCTTCAGCCAAACAGATAGTATGGAGATGTCGGCCGGATTAACCCCGGAAATCCGAGAGGCCTGACCGAGGGTTTCGGGCAGGATCTTCTTGAGTTTCTCGCGCGACTCGAACCGCAACGCAATGATAGCGTCGTAATCAAACCCTTTCGGAATCCGGATTTTTTCCAAGGTTTGGAAACTTTGGATGCGCCCCTGCTCCCGCTTGATATAACCCTCGTATTTCACCGAGATTTCAACCTGCTCAATGACTTCATCCGGAAGATTCAAATCCGCACCGGGAAGCGTCCGGTAGGTTTCGCTCTGTCGCCGCAGCGTCTGCGCCAATGAAGCCCCCTCATGAAAGGTTTTTTTCAGCCGACCCGTTTCCCGGTCCAGCTGCTCTTTGAGCGCGACCGTTTCCGCCAAATCCTCCGCAGAAACAATCCCGAGCTCTTTCGTACGCTCATACAGGCGAAAATGCACATTGTCCTGACGAAGTGTCAGGCGATGCTCAGCACGCGAGGTGAACATACGGTACGGCTCGTCCGTTCCCTTCGTGACCAAATCGTCGATCAAAACGCCGATATACGCCTCTGTACGGTCCAAAATAAAGGGGGTTGCGCCCAAAACCCGCCTCGCCGCATTAACGCCAGCAATAAATCCTTGCCCGGCGGCTTCTTCGTAGCCGGTGGTTCCGTTGATTTGACCCGCAAAGTAGAGATTTTCAACCTGTTTGGTTTCCAGTGTGTGGAAAAGCTGGGTCGGCGGCGCATAATCATACTCAATGGCGTAGCCCGGACGAATAAACTCCGCTTTTCCCAACCCTTGGATAGAGTGGATCATTTGCAACTGGATTTCCTCCGGAAGACTGTTGGAGGTTCCGTTGGGATAAATCCGCACATTATTGCGGCCCTCGGGCTCAATAAAAACATGATGGGAGGTTCTCTGCGGGAATTTGACGACTTTATCTTCAATTGATGGACAGTAGCGGACACCCGTTCCTTCGATCAGACCGCTGTATAATGAGCTTTTCTTGAGGTTATCGGCGATAATCTGGTGCGTCTGCTCGTTTGTATGCGTTAAATAGCAGGGGATTTGGGGGACATTGACCGAAAGAAGCATGTTTTGGTCGAACGCAGCGACACCGTCAGAAAACAGGCCTTGGGTCCACTTGTTCCACGTGGAACAACGGGATTCCACCTCTGACAGCGTCCCGACGGAATATATCGAAGAAGAATCGGGTGCTTCGGCATATGCTCCACGTGGAACACCCCGTTTCCCGACATCTAAATGTTCCACGTGGAACATCTCGCGGAGATGCCGCGCCGAACGGGAAAAAAACGGCGGCGGCTCATCGCCGGGCTGAATCTGCATTTGGGACAAATCGATCGAGTCCCGGTGAATTCGCGGCGGCGTGCCGGTTTTCATCCTTCCGAGCTCAAATCCAAGCGATTCAAGGGATGTGGAAATGTCGTCGGCCGATTTTTCACCCCAACGCCCCTCATAGATGATCTTCTGGCCGATCATGACACGTCCGCGCATAAAGGTTCCGGTGGTCAGCACGACTGTTTTCCCGGCCAGCTTTTCCCCCGAGTCTAAAATCACACCGCGCAACGATCCGTTCTCCGTCCAGATACCAGTGCCCTCCGCTTCGAGAACCTCCAGGTTGTTTTGCTGCGCAATCACCGCCTGAAGACGGGCGGGGTAGAGGGCCTTATCGCACTGTGCGCGGTGCGCCTGAACAGCCGGGCCCTTGCGGGTGTTGATGGTTCGAAGCTGGATTGCCGTGTAGTCCGTGTTGCGAGCCTGCTCTCCCCCAAATGCGTCTAACTCACAGGTTATGTGAGACTTAGCAATTCCACCAATCGACGGATTGCACGACATTCTTCCGATGTAAGACTTGTCTATATTCATCAAGACTGTCCGCGCGCCGAGCCGCGCAGCGGCCAGCGCGGCCTCGCATCCGGCGTGGCCGCCACCGACCACAATCACATCATATTGATTCTTTAAATTCATGTTTTCAAACCCGCTTTTCCAACCATTGGAAAACCAGCAGGCCGCAATGCGGTTGTTTTCCAAGGCTTGGAAACTGTAACGCTCCAACGTTCCAATGTCTGGAAAAATTTCATTCGCATGCCTATCGTTTTTCCAATGATTGGAAAACTGCCCGTGATGAATCCTCGGTTTGACTCGGTGCACAAAATATTCTGTTTCGATTGGTGATAATTGGTGTAAATTCACGGGCCATGAAAGCCAACCTGTTTGAAAACATTCCTGAAAATGCACCGGAAGAACTCGTAACGGTGCTTTTATCTGCCGAAGGCGTGCGGATTGAGCGAATCGTTTCGTTCGGCCAAGCATCGCCCGAAGGATTCTGGTATGACCAGAGGGAGAATGAGTGGGTTTTACTTCTGGAGGGATCCGCGACCGTGAGGCATGAAAAGGGGAGGACATCCATTAAGCTGCAACCCGGCGACCACTTAAACCTTCCGTCCGGATGCCGCCACCGAGTCGAACAAACCGATCCGAATGGGCGAACCGTGTGGTTGGCCGTTTTTTATAGTGACCCGAAAATGGGCGTGAACAGGTGCGAATGAACACTTGGAAAACATCCAAAAATCGCATTGCATACATTCTAGTTAATTGACGATTTGAAACAAAAATTGACCATTTTGGCTTAAAATTGATTGGTTTTTATGAAAAAAGGTCAAAAATCATTGAAAAGCGAACCTAGACCTGAAACGGCGGCAGAGCACATTGCTAACGCCATCACACACGGCGTCGGC
>JAEIOF010000018.1 GCA_016342445.1 Verrucomicrobiota bacterium
TCGAGCAGCATCCCGGCGGCAACCGGGCCGAAGGCGCGGTTGAGTCGAGGCGCCAGCGGTGCGGCGGGGTGCTGTTCAACGGGAGCGGAACCCATGGTCAAAAATTTCTGAGGATTTGTTTTTCCAGGGTCTGGAAACTTTCGCCGGTGATTTTTCCAAACATTGGAAAGTCGGCGGCGAGGCCGAGGGCGGCGGGCGGCATGCCGTCGTCAAGGATGGCGTCGGTGATGTCCCGGGCGGAAATGTTGAGTGGATCGCGCAACAGGGTGTAGCAGCCGGGGTGTTCGGCGGATTCGGCGACGAGGCCGGCCTGTGCGAGCGTGTTGATGACGTCGTTGATGAGCCGGACGGGAATGCGGTTGGCAATGCCGTAGGCGATGGTGTCGAACGGGGGTTCGGGCGATTCGAAGCGGTCGGTGGTTTTTTTCATGAGCGCGATGGCGAGGCAGAGGCGGGCGCGAGTGCTGGGGGTGACGGCGAGGCGTTCGCGGGCGTAGGTGCCGGCGTTTTGAACGGAGAAGGCGACTTCCGCGCCCATCAGCAGAATCATCCAGCTTATTTGTATCCAGAAGAGAAAGATCGGAATGGCGGCCAGTGCACCGTAGATCTTGTTGTATTTGCTGACCCCGACCCCGAATTTGACCATTGCGTATTGGAAGATGATGGAGAGCAGTGCGGCAACCAGCGCGCCGGTGAACGCCGCTGAGAATTTGACTTTGGTGTTGGGGAGCAGAATGTAGACGACGCTGAAGGCGAGGGCCATCATGATGAGGGGAATCATTTGAAGGGCAATCTTGAGCAAGGGGCCCATCCATTCAAGGGTGCTGGCAAATTTCATGATGGTCGGCTGGCTGGAGGTGAGAACGATGATTAGGAGAGGTGCGGCGACTATGATGACGATGTAGTTGCGGATCTTGTCGATCAGGGTGCGCGGAATTTTAACTCCCCAGACCAGATTAAAGGTTTCTTCAATGCTGCTGAGCATTTTGATGGCGATCCAGAGGAAGAGCACGAGTCCGATTCCTCCCATGGCACCCGCGCTGGCCGATTCGACGGTGGTGATGATGGTGTGGGCGGCCTGTTGAATGGCTTCGGGCATTTCCGCTGTTTTTTCGAGCAGCATTTCGCTGCCGCGTTCGAGGCCGACCCCCTTGGCAATGGCAAAGAGGATGACGAGGAAGGGGACGAGCGCCATGACGGTGATAAAGGTGAGAGCCGAGGCGTGGATGGGGCAGTTGTCTTCTTTGAAGCCTTTGATGACGAGCATGCAGACGCGCAGGAACTTCAGACCGGCCGCGCGCGCCTTTGTCAGCGAGGCGGGTTCGAGATCCCAGAGATCCTGCTTAAAGAAGGTTTGAATTTTGCTCAGGACGCCGTTCGGTTTGCTTTCCATCATTCGTTCTCCTTGTTCGGTGCGGCCAGAATACGGTCTTGCGTTCAGAAATAAAACCCAAAAACGGGGTTTCACCCGGCGGGGGTCTATGGCTTAATCGCGCTTCATTTTTACGAAAGGAAAACCGATGAGCGACCAACCCGAAAAAATCAGCGATGTCAAAATGGACATGGCCAACCTTTACCGCGAAGAAGCCTACACCGACCTCAAGACCGGCGGCATCCGCAAGCTGGTGCCGATCACCCTCGACGGATCCGAAGATCTTTCCCGCCCCCCGGTCTTCAGCGGCCACACTCAGGTGATGAGCCCGCACGGCCCCGTTCCGATTCAGGGCGCCATCAATGCCAAAAACCTCGAAGAGGCGATTCTTGGATTCCCGCAGGCGATGGAAGCGGCCATGAATAAAATGATTGAGGAGGCGCAGCAGTATCAGCGCGAGCAGGCCAACAAGATTGTCACGCCCGCCGATCTCAAAAACGATGGTGGCATTATCATCTAAACGAGCCTTTGGCTCAGTTTAAGGTCCAAAAGTCCAACGTCGAAGGGTGGGGCATCAGGATAGTTCTGGTTCCTTACCTTCGATTTTTGGACTTTCTGACGTTTCGGCATCTTTCTCTTGAAGATGCTCCGCGAGAAGGTCGTCCATCTTCAAGCCGGTCAGATGCGTCAACGTTTTGATCAGCGCGATCAGCACGAGAATCATCACCGTCATGCTGGGGATCATCACCACGATGTAGCTCAGCCCCGTCATTTTCCCGATCTCGGCGGTGAAGGCCTCGGTTCCCGGCTCGCTCTTCAAAATAATTTTCGCCAGCGTGTAGTTGAGCGCCGACGAAAGAAACATCGAAGAGGCCAGCCCCCAGGTCAGTCCGACCAGTCGTTTTTCAAACTTGGCTTCGTTGCCTTGCTCACGTAGTTTTTCGTGCAGCAGGTCCACATTGAAAATCTTCTCGCTCATCAGGATTTTTTTGATGAGCGGGTAGGGAGTTTTCAGGGAGATGATAATCGCCAGGCCCAGAATCAGCGGGATGGCCGCCTCTTTGCAGGCAATCCATTCCGGCGGAAGTTTTAGAATGCCGAACACGCCGGTCAGCAGAACGCTGATGATCCCGATAATCGAAACAAAATCCGCGCGCCGCTCTTTGATCAGCGTATGGGTTCCGTAGGCGATTGGCAGGATCAGCGCGACAATCAGTCCCCACAGCGGTCCGAGATACTTGTCTTTGCTCAGATAGGTCAGAATAATGACCGGGATTACGACATTCAGCATGATGCTGACCATCGGGTGTTCTTCTTTGCGCGGCTCTTTGCTCATGAAGGCTCCTTATAAAAGGCGGATAGCGTACCCGAATTTTCCAAAGGTTGGAAACTCTATAACTCCATCATTCAGTTGACAGTATTGTCGGCGTCTTTTTGTTGCAGGGAGCGGGACATCGTTTAGAATCCCCGCTTCATTTTGACCAACCTGTACTGGAGTGGATTATGGCTGAAGAACTGCAACCGTTACTTGAACAGATCCGCAAGGAAGGCGTTGAGAAGGCTCAAAAGGAGGCTTCCGGCATTCTTGCGCAGGCCAAGGAAAAGGCCGCGAAGATGATACGCGATGCCGAAACCAAAGCCAGAGAGCTGGTCGCCAAAGCCGAAGCCGATGCGGAGATCTATACGCAGCGTTCCACCGCCACGCTCGAACAGGCCGCGCGCGACGTGCTCATCACCGTTGGGCAGGGGATCGAAAACATCATCTCCGACATTGTCGCTGAATCCACCAGCGAGGCGCTGAAGATTGAGGTGCTTGAGCAGATGATGATCAAAATGGCGCAGTCCTGCGCCGAACAGCATGGGGAAACGCGTATTGAGCTGATGATTAGCGAAGCCGATCAGAAAGAGCTGGTCTCCTTTTTTGTCGGTAAATACCGCGAGAAGATGGTGCACGGGCTCGAACTTCACGTGGACAACGAAATTCTCAAGGGCTTCAAGGTCAGCTTCGCCGACGCCCACGTTTACCTCGATTTCACACAGGAAGCCATTGCCGAAGCGCTGACCGCATTTCTCCGCCCGAAGCTGGCTGAGATCGTCGGTCGTGTGGCAAAAAAAACCGCTGAATAATGAAAAAGCACTGGTATCTCGTTGCATCCCTGCCTGCGTTGCGTCTCGGCGAAAAGCCGGCGATGGCCGCGGCGGGCTTTCGTGCGGCCTGTGCCGGGCATCTTGAAGCGGAAGAGATTTTGATGGTCGACGCACTTCTCGAAAACCGCGAACCCGCACGGGGCGCGGCTTCCAGGCTTTGGAACGCTGAAGTGCAGTTGCGTGATGCCGTTGTCCGCGTCCGCGCTAAAAACCGCGGGACCGACGCCGCACGGTTTATCCGTCCGCACGAGGGGTTCAGTGTTTCGATTGAGAAAATGGTGACGGATGCGTTTACCCGCCCGAATCCGCTGGAGCGGGAGATGGAGCTCGATCGCGCCCGCTGGACGCTGGCCGATGAGCTGGCGCTGACGGACGCCTTTGGCTTTCCGGCGATTCTCGCTTTTGCTGCCAAAGTGCGTATCGCCGAACGCTGGGCCGGACTGGACGAATCTGCCGGGCAGGCGAAGGTTGAAGAACTGATTGATCAGGCGACCGCTTTATAAACGAACAGGGAACAGCATTATGAATCTTGGAAAAATTGTCGGTGTAAACGGGAACCTGCTGACTGTGGAATTTGAAAAGCCGGTCATTCAGAACGAAGTGGGCTTCGCGCGGCTGGGTGAGGTCACCCTGAAGGCGGAAGTGATCCGCATTCGCAATCGCCACGCGGAGCTGCAGGTGTTTGAGGACACCACCGGCCTGAAGGTGGGCGATCAGGTGGAATTCACCGGCGCGCTGCTTTCGGTGGAGCTCGGGCCGGGTCTGTTGACGCAGGTGTTCGACGGTCTCCAAAACCCGCTTCCGGCGCTGGCCGAGGAGTGCGGCTTTTTCCTGCAACGCGGTAAATATCTCAAACCGCTTCCGCGCGATGCCAAGTGGGTGTTTACCCCGTTGGTTAAAGAGGGCGACACGGTTGCGGCCGGCGATGCGGTCGGTCAGGTTCCCGAAGGAATTTTTGACCATAAGATCATGGTGCCGTTCCGCCTGCACGGTCGTCTGACCGTCAAGTTTGTTGCCGGCGCAGGCGAGTTTACCGTCGAAGACACGGTTGCTGTGGTGATTGACGATAAGGGTCGCGAGCACGAAGTGAAACTGATGCAGGTTTGGCCGGTGAAGATCCCGATCAAATGCTATGCCGAGCGGTTGCGTCCGACCGAGCCGCTGGCAACGTCCCAGCGCATCGTGGATACCTTCTTCCCGGTCGCCCGCGGCGGAACCTATTGTATCCCCGGTCCATTCGGCGCGGGAAAAACAGTTTTGCAGCAGATCACCAGTCGCCACGCCGATGTGGACATTGTGGTGATTGCCGCTTGCGGCGAGCGGGCCGGAGAAGTGGTGGAAACCCTGCGCGAATTCCCCGAGCTGACCGATCCGAAAACGGGCAAGAGTCTGATGGAGCGCACGCTGATTATTTGTAACACCAGCTCCATGCCGGTGGCCGCGCGCGAAGCCTCGGTTTACACCGCCGTGACGATTTCAGAATACTACCGCCAGATGGGGCTCGACGTCCTGCTGCTCGCCGACTCCACCTCGCGCTGGGCGCAGGCGCTTCGCGAAATGTCCGGCCGTCTCGAAGAGATTCCCGGCGAAGAGGCTTTCCCCGCCTACCTCGAATCGGTGATTGCCGCTTTTTACGAACGCGGCGGAGTGGTTCGCCTTCATAACGGCGAAACCGGTTCGGTTACCATCGGCGGAACGGTTTCCCCGGCCGGCGGTAACTTTGAAGAACCGGTCACGCAGGGCACACTCAAAGTGGTCGGCGCATTCCACGGTTTGTCGCGCGCCCGTTCCGATGCCCGCCGCTATCCGGCCATCGATCCGCTCGAAAGCTGGAGCAAATACAAGAGTGTCGTGGATGAAGAGGAGCTGGTGCAGGCGCGCCGTTTCCTGCGCGAAGGCAGCGAAGTCGGGCAGATGATGAAAGTGGTCGGCGAAGAGGGGACCTCGATCGAGGACTTCATGGTTTACCTGAAAGGGGAATACATCGACTCCGTTTATCTTCAGCAGAACGCCTTTAACGATGTCGATGCCGCCACCCCGGTCGTCCGGCAGAAACACGTCTTCGGCTTCATCGCCCGCCTGCTCAAAACCACGTTGAAGTTTGAGGATAAAGATGCCGCGCGCGGCTTTTTCCACAAACTGACGCAGGCGACGCGCGACTGGAACCAGCACGAATTTGAGTCGGACGAATTTAAAAAACAAGAAGAGCAGCTCGATCGCCAGATCGCGGAGGTTACGGATTATGCATAAGGTTTATCACCGCATTGAACAGATCGCGGGCAACGTTATTGTTGTCAGCGCCGAGGCAATCATTTACGGCGAGCTCGCGCAGGTCGAGTCGGGTTTTGGCACGTCGCTGGCACAGGTCATTCGTCTGGAAGGCACCCGCGTCTACCTGCAGGTCTTTGCCGGCGGGCGCGGCGTTGCCACCGATTCGAAAGTCCGTTTTCTCGGACGCACGATGCAGATCCCGTTTTCCGACAACCTGATGGGTCGCGTTTTCACCGGATCCGGTGTGCCGCGCGATAAGGGGCCGGAGATCACCGAAAACCAGATCCCGATCGGCGGGCCGTCCGTCAATCCGGCGAAGCGTATTATTCCACGCAACATGGTTCGTACCGGGATTCCGATGATCGATGTGTTCAACACGCTGGTCGAGTCGCAAAAACTGCCGATTTTCTCCGTGGCCGGTGAGCCCTATAACGAATTGCTGGCGCGTATTGCGCTGCAGGCCGAAGTCGATGTCATCGTTCTCGGAGGCATGGGCCTCAAGCACGACGACTATCTGTTCTTCCGCGATTACCTCGAAGAAAACGGCGCGCTGTCGCGATCCGTTCTCTATGTGCATACCGCTTCCGACCCGACCGTCGAATGTATGCTTGTGCCCGATATCGCATTAGCGACCGCCGAGCAGTTTGCGTTGCAGAATAAGCGTGTGCTGGTGCTGCTGACCGATATGACCAACTTCGCCGATGCCATGAAGGAAGTCGCCATCACGATGGAGCAGATTCCGTCCAACCGCGGTTATCCCGGCGATCTCTATTCGCAGCTCGCCGCCCGTTACGAAAAAGCGGTCGACTTCGAAGGCTCGGGCTCCATCACCATTCTGGCCGTGACCACCATGCCGGGCGATGATGTGACGCACCCCGTTCCGGACAACACCGGCTACATCACCGAAGGGCAGTTCTACCTGAAGAACGGACGCATTGAGCCGTTCGGCTCTCTCTCCCGTCTCAAGCAGCAGGTGAACGGCAAAACCCGCGACGACCATCGCACCATCATGGACACCATGATTCAGCTCTACTCCTCTTATAAGGAAACGCTGGAGAAACAGTCGATGGGCTTCCGCATGAGCGGTTGGGACACCAAGCTTCTCAAATACGGCGAACGCTTTGAAAAAGAAATGATGGCGCTTTCCGTGAACATCCCGCTTGAAGCGGCGCTCGACCTCGGCTGGCAGATTCTGGCCGACTGCTTTGAGCCGCAGGAAACCGGTATTTCGTCGAAACTCACCGAACAGTTCTGGCCGAGCAAGGCGTAGCCTTGCAGTTAAAAGTTATCTGTTAGGGGTTATCAGGAAAACCAATGAGCAACGAAATCAAAACATTTGAAGATCTGGAATGCTGGAAAGCATGCCGTGTTCTTCGCCTGTTTGTTGCGAAGACGGTTGTGCCATCTCTTCCGAAAGACGAGCGGTTTGGCCTGAAACCTCAGATTCTGGATGCGGCCCGCTCGACGACGGCCAACGTTGCAGAGGGATACGGACGCTTCCACTATTTGGATAATGCCAAGTTTTGCAGTAACTCGCGCGGTTCGGCATGGGAAGTTCTCGATCACTTGATAACAGCGAACGATGAAGAGATGATCTCTGAAGAAATGCTGAGCGAAGGCCGCGCGCTCGTCAACGAAGCGGTCAAACTTTTGAATGGCTACATGAACTATTTGAAACGGGCAGCTTCCACCCAATAACCATTAACTTTTAACAGATAACTGGCTCTGCCAATGGCGAAGATAAAATACACGAAAAACGAGTTGAAGGCCCAGCGCGACGCGCTGGCGCGCTTCCGGCGCTATCTGCCGACGCTGTTGCTCAAGAAGCAGCAGTTGCAGATGGAGCTGCGCGGGCTCGAGGCGCAGATCGCTGAAAAGTGCGTGGAAGAGGAAAAGGCGCGCGCCGATCTCGCCGTCTGGGCGAAGTTGTTTTCTGAGTCGTTCGATTTTGTGCCGTATATTCAGGTTCAGAAGATTGAACGATCTTTCGGGAACATCGCCGGGGTTACGATTCCTATCTTCGGAAGCATCACCTTTGTTGACGAGACCCCCGATCTGTTCGAAACCCCGGCGTGGGTGGACAGCGGGATTGAACTGCTCCGTCAGCTCATTCGTCTGCGCGTCGAGCGGCAGATCATCGAGGAACAGCATCGTCTGCTGTCCGCCGAGTTGCGCACCACTTCGCAGCGCGTTAATTTGTTTGAGAAAGTGAAGATCCCCGAGTGCCGCGAAAACATCCGCGTTATCCGCATTTTCATGGGCGACCAGCAGACCGCCGCCGTCGCCCGTTCCAAAATTGCTAAAGGCAAAAGCGTAGAAAAGGTTCGCTCCGCATGATCGTCAAAATGAAAAAGATGACCCTGCTGTGCACACGCGCCTCGCGTGAGCGTACATTGGATGTTTTGCGCGACCTCGGGGTGGTGCATCTTCAGCACATTCAGCCGCCGGAAGGCGAGGGGCTGGAGGACGCACGGAATCTGGTGGCTCATTTACAGCGAGCACGTGAGGTGCTGCCGAAACATCCGCATGTGAAGCCGTCCGGGAAAACGCCGCACGAGGTGGTGAAGTCTGTCTGGGAGCTGATTCATCGCAAACAGGCGCTGACGGAGCAGATCGAAGTGCTCGATATGAACGTCCGTTATTACGAGCCGTTCGGCGACTTTTCCCCGGAAACCGTCCGCGCCCTTCAAGCGGACGGGATCTCCGTTAAACTTTACAAAACACCGATCAGGGATATTCCAATTGCGCCGGACGGCACGCAGCTCATTGAGCTGAGCCGCGATCGCAGTTCTGCATTTTTAGCGCTCATCGGGCAGGGCGAGCTCGTTCTGGATGCCGAAGAGGTGGCGCTTCCCTCCGTTTCGCTGGACGGGATGAAAAAACAGCAGCTAGAGTTGCAGGCCGATCTGGAACAGGTTGCCGAAGCATTGAGCAGTTTTGCGGGCGATTACGCGGCGGTGGATAATCTGGCGACTGAGGCGGAAGACCATGTGCGCTACCTCGAAGCGCGCAACGGAATGGGTCGAACGGAAGAGGTCACCTATCTGCGGGGCTTTTTCCCCGCCGAACAGGAAGCGGCCCTGCGCGAAACCGGGGCCGAACGGGGCTGGGCCGTAATGGTTGAAGACCCCTCTGCTGAAGATGATGTCCCGACCTTGCTGCGCAATCCGAAATGGGTTTCTCCGATCAAAGCCGTGTTTGACATGATCGGCGTCATCCCCGGCTATAAAGAACTGGATGTCAGCGCGCTGTTCCTTATTTTTCTCAGTATCTTCTTCGCCTTCCTGATCGGGGATGCCGGCTACGGGCTGCTCTTCATCGGGCTGACGCTGTTTGGAAAATTCAAAACCAAAGGCAATGTTGCGGCTCAGCCCGCATTGAACTTGCTGTTCTTGATGAGCACCTGTTGTGTGGTTTTCGGTGTATTGACCGGAAATTATTTTGGCATCGTTTTGGAATCGCTGCCCGCTCCGCTCAGCGGCTTGTCGAGCAACTATCTGACGGGAAAAATAGCGGGGGGGTGGAATGCAGACCTCGCCGCCAGCCATGTCATGTTTGTCTGTTTTGCCATTGGGACGTTGCATTTGACCTTAGCGCACGGATGGAATCTGCTCCGCAAGATCAACTCCTGGTCGGCGCTGACCGATCTGGGCTGGCTTTGCTCCACATGGGCGCTGTTTTCCATCGTCTTGCAGATGGTGCTCTATATGGAACTCCCCGCATGGGTCGCCGCCGCACAAATGCCGCTGCTCGGCACGGGGGTTGTTCTGATCATCGTGAGTCTTCTGCTGACCAAATCCTATTTCGGCCTCGTGACCCTAGCGCTGGATGTCATCAATAACTTTGTTGATATCATCTCCTATGTCCGTCTCTACGCCGTCGGCGCGGCATCGCTCGCCATCGCGCAGGCCTTCAACGGCATGGCCATGGATATCGGGTTCAGCGGGTTCGGCGCCATCGGCGCAGCCTGTATTCTTTTCGCCGGACACGCCCTGAATATCATCCTCGGCGCGATGGGCGTGATGGTTCACGGCATCCGCCTCAACACCTTGGAATTTTCGGGGCACGCCGGTGTTGAATGGGCCGGAACGCACTTCAATCCGTTCAAGAAAAACAGTGAAACGCTTTAATAAACCAATCGAATAACAGGAGGACACACAATGGACGCATCATTAGCACCCGCACTGATTAAACTCGGCGGAGCTGCGGCTCTCGGATTTGCCGCAATCGGCTCTGCTCTCGGAACCGGAACCGCCGGTATGGCCGGAATCGGCGCTTGGAAAAAATGCTACGCGCAGAACAAACCGGCACCCTTCATTTTGCTGGTCTTCATCGGCGCGCCGCTGTCGCAGACCATCTACGGGCTTCTGCTCCTGCTCGCCTTCAACAAAATGGCACTGCTCGAAAGCGCAGGCGTCATGTGGCCGGCCGTCATTGGCGCGGGCATCATCGGCGGGATTGCGATGGGCATGTCTGCCTGGTATCAGGGCAAAGTGGGCGCGGCCGGTTCGGATGCGCTTGGCGAAACCGGACAGGGCTTCGGGAACTACCTGACCACCCTCGGGATTGTTGAAACCGTCGCGTTGTTCGTCATGATCTTCATCCAGATGGCCCTCAAATAGTTTCCAAACCTTGGAAGCAACTGCGTTGCGGCTTGCTTCCCTTTTCCAATGTTTGGAAAAAATAAGGGGTGCAGGCGCAGTCTGCTTCCAAACATTGGAAAAATCGGCGGAATTTTTTCCAGACATTGGAACTTTTTAGGGATAGTTTCCCGAACATTGGAAACCGACGGCGTCGGGACATAGCGCTTCGCGGCGCAGGGGCGATGCAAAGTGGACAGAGTATGAATTTAGAAGAGCTCAATCAGATTAGAGAAACGGCGCTGGCCGAAGCGACCGCGGCGGCCGATGCCGCCGCGGTCGAGGCCGTGCGTATTAAATACCTCGGACGCAACGGGTTGCTTCCCGAGGTGATGGCGCAGCTTAAGGATGTGCCGAACGAAGAGAAGCCGCTGTTCGGTAAAGGGGCCAATGCGCTGAAAAACGAGCTGGCTGAACTGATTAAGGAAAAACAGGCCGTGCTTAGCAGCGGTCCGAAAAAGGGCGGGGCATTTGATCCGACCCTTCCGGGGCAGTGGCCCGCGCTCGGTTCTGAGCATCCGATCAGCAAGGTGACCGCCCGCATTACCGAAATTTTTCAAACCCTCGGCTTCACCGTGGCCGACGGGCCGGATATTGAAACAGTCTGGAACAACTTTGATGCGCTCAATACGCCCGCCGATCATCCGTCGCGCGATGAGCAGGATACCTTTTATCTGAACAGCGGCGATCTGCTTCGCTGTCATACGTCCCCCGTACAGGTGCGCTACATGGAAAGCCATCAGCCGCCGATCCGCATCATCGCGCCGGGCCGCTGCTACCGCCGCGACACGCCGGACGCCACCCACAGCGCCAACTTCCATCAGGTGGAAGGGTTGTTTGTCGGCGAGAACGTTTCGATGGCGGATCTCAAGGGCACGCTGGCCTATTTCGCTAAACAGTTTCTTGGCGAGGATGTCAAAATCCGTTTCCGTCCGCACTTTTTCCCCTTTACCGAGCCGAGTTTCGAGGTGGATTTCTTTTTTGAAGTGGGCGGCAAAGCCCGCTGGATCGAAATTTTGGGTGCGGGCATGGTCGACCCCGAGGTGTTTAAAAAGGTTGGCTACGATCCGGATAAGGTCACTGGCTTTGCGTTCGGCATGGGCATCGAGCGCCTCGCCATGATCATGTACGGCATCAAGGACATCCGCATGCTCTACGAAAACGACGTCCGTTTCCTCTCACAGTTTTAAGGGGTTCTTATGAGCAAAATTATTCCGATCGATACACTGGGCGAGTGCAACGTCGACTCGCCGTTCAAGATGCAGGGCAAGAAGTTTTTTTATGACAACAACGGGGTGATCCGCAAGGTGCACGCGAAGGATTACGCACCGGGCTCAAGTGTGGATGAGATTGAATATTTCCAGCGGGCGGGAGCGCGCGAGAAGATTTTTTTCAATCCGAAAAACGTGACGGTGGGGATTGTGACCTGCGGCGGACTTTGTCCCGGTCTCAATGATGTGATTCGTGCGGTGACTTTTTGTGCACTCGAAGGATACGGCGCGAAAAAGGTTCTCGGGTTCCAGTACGGCTACGAAGGGCTGGTCGCCAAATATTTCCATCCGCCAATTGAGCTGAATACTGATAACACTGATGACATCCATGAGAAGGGCGGAACGATTCTTAAATCTTCGCGCGGCCCTCAGGATACGAAGGAAATTGTTCATACCCTTCGTCATTACAAGGTGGACATTCTGATCACGATCGGCGGCGACGGCACACTGCGCGGTGCGCGCGACATTCAGGAAGAAATTAAAGCGCAGGGGCTGAAGATCGCGGTGATCGGTATTCCGAAAACCATCGATAATGATATCGGGGTGATTGAGAGATCCTTTGGTTTTGAAACCGCCATTCAGGGTGCCTGGGATGTGGTGACTTGTGCGCATGCCGAGGCCAAGGCGTACCGCCATGGTGTCGGACTGGTCAATTTGATGGGGCGCGAGTCGGGCTGGATCGCCACATCGGCCTCGACATCGAACAGCAACGTGAACTTTTGTCTGATCCCGGAAGTGCCGTTTGATCTAGACGGATCGAACGGGTTTTTTGAGCATCTGCGGCAGCGGCTGGAGAAGAAAGATCATGCGGTAGTCGTGGTGGCCGAAGGCGCGGGGCAGAATTTGATTGCGCACGAAAATGCCAAAGACAAGTCCGGCAATACGAAGCTGGCGGATGTCGGGACGTTCCTTCGTGATGAGATGAAGCGCTGGTTCGCTGAAAAGGACTGCGAGATCAACGTGAAATATTTTGATCCCAGCTATTCCATCCGCAGTACGCCGGCCAATGCCAGTGACTCGGAATACTGTCTGTTCCTCGGTTATAACGCAATGCACGCCGCGATGGCCGGAAAAACCGGCATGGTGGTTGGCATGCATAATCACCGATTGGTTCACCTGCCGATTTCGATAATCGGTGAACGCAAGCTGGTCGACCCGAACGGATGGATCTGGCAGGCCGTTTTGCAGTCTACCCGTCAGCCGTGCTGCATGGTGAATGACTGATGGCTTCAGCGCGATTGCAGCGCGCGAAACGCCTCGATGAGGTCGGTGGCAACCATCGCCGACTCCGTTTTTTCAGCCGCCGCCAGATCACCCGCTTTGCCGTGTAGCCAGACCGCGGTTTTTGCCGCCAAAAACGGGTCAAGGCCCTGACCGAGCAGTCCGACTAAAAGACCGGCAAGTACATCCCCCGATCCGCCTTTGGCCATGCCGGGGTTTCCCGTGGAGTTGATCGCCAGTTTTTCGCCGGGTGCGGCCACAACCGTTCGGACCCCTTTGAGGACAACGATTTTGCCGGTGATCTCCGCGGCTTCTCTGGCCTGCTTCCACCGGTCGGTGACGGGTGCGCCGAAGAGCCGTTTAAATTCGCCGGGGTGGGGCGTGAGAATAACCGGACATTTCGCGGCCGCGATTTTCTCCGGTGCAACGCAGAGCGCATCGGCATCGAGAACCAGCGGAACCGGACTGGTATTCACTAATTGTCTGACAAACTCCGGCGATGTTCCCATACCGGGACCGGCCAGCACGGCCGTTGTTTTTTTCCAAACCTTGGAAAAATCGGTGGTTAGTTTTCCAAGGTCCGGAAACGGGTGAACCATCACTTCGGGCCCGGCGGCCTGCGCGACAATGGGGTAGACCTCTTCGGGGGTCAGCACGCTGACGAGGCCCGCACCGGAGCGGAGCGCCGCGCGTGCGGCCATCGCGATCGCGCCGGTCATACCCGGCGCGCCGCCGATCAGCAGGACGTGGCCGTAGGTTCCTTTGTGGGAATCGCGTTTGCGGCGGGGAAGTTGCACGTCACTTTTTGCGATGAGTTCCGCTTCGTCACAGCCTTTGGTTGACTCGATGTATTCAGGGGGAATTCCGATGTCGACCACTTCCACGGAGCCGGTGTATTCAACCGATGCGGAACGGATCAGGCCGGTTTTCGGCAGACCCATCGTGACGGTGAGGTCGGCGCATACGGTTTTGCCCTGCGCCTCGCCGGTGTCGGCGTTGAGGCCGCTCGGGATATCGATGGCGACTTTCAGTGCGCGGGCGCGGTTGATGAATGCGATCGCCTCGGCGAATTTTCCACGCGGCGCGCCCGAGCTGCCGGTGCCGAGCAGGCCGTCGACCAGAATGTTGAAGTCGTGAGCAGAGGCGGCCGGCCAGTCGATCTCTTCGACGTTCCAAAGGGCGGCGGAAACCCCCTTTTCGAGGAGGATGCGGTGAGCGACTTCGGCGTCGCCGCCATTATTTCCTTTTCCTGCAATGAGGAGGATGGAGGGGTGCTTGATTTGGCGGGCTTGAATCAGATTGAGAAGGGCTTCAACCAACCCGCGCGCAGCGCGTTCCATCAGCACCTCGCCCGGTGTTCCGAACTCTTCGATGGTGCGGCGGTCGAGTTCGCGCATTTCAGCGGCAGAGACTGTTTTCATAAAAACAGGATACGCGCCGCTCCGTTTCGGCGTCGAATGAAATTATGCTTAACTTTTGGGGTTCTTCGGCGTCTTGTATGTTCACGTTCATTCTTGCTTATTTGTCGATATTGACACCTCAAAATGTAAGCGTTTGCCGTGCGGTCGGCTATTTTTAAAATACGGATACCGCCAATTCATTTAATTTTAGAGCCACAGCACGCGATTTTAATGGATAATCAGAAGCAAAACGGCGGGTGAAATGTAAGCGCTTATTTTTTCGTTGACTTATGTTTTTTTGTGGGGATATTTACCACATGGCTGTAGCACTACAAGTTGAGTGTTTGCGCACACGACATCATTGGATGCGTCGTGGAGTTCTGAGCTGTGACATTTTTAAACCCCAAAAGGATACGGATTTTTTTTCTTTGCCGTTATTCATTGGAGGTCCCCATTTTCTTTTTAAAAAAACGAGTTTTTCAACTGGTTGGTTAAAGAGGTGTAATTGGAGGCTGAAATATGATGAAAAAATCGAGGGGTATACGGTCGATCGTGTTTGCATTCCTGCTGATGATGGCGATGGCTGCAAGCGTTCAGGCAAACTTACTGCAAAATCCGGGCTTTGAGGCCAATTCAGGCGGCGGGGGTGCCGCTGATAACTGGATGTCCACAGCTGAGCCAGGCACGGAAAATTGGGCAACACATACCGGGGCCTGGGGTATGAGCGTTGTTACATGGCGCGGAACTGGAACCGGCTATTTTTATCAGGACGTTGCTGTTGTTGGGAATTCGCCATATACCTACAACATATGGACCGCTAGAGATCCCGGCACGTTAACAGGTCAGTACACCATGAAGATCGAGTGGTATGACGGGGCAACCTATCTTTCAACAGATTCACTGCTTCTCTCTGACATCTCAGATGTCTGGGCTCAAAAAACGCTGAGTGTCACCTCCCCCGCAGCTGCTGATTTAGCGAGAGTGATGATCAGTTTTTCGAGCATTAATATTGTTGGTAAATTTGACGATGCTGAATTTATTGGTCTTAGCGGGAACGCTCCCTACGGGGTGGTTTCGACCGGCCATGACAGCCGGATTGATTTGAGGTGGACTGCTGACACGGATGCAGATGGCTACAATGTTTACCGATCCAGCTCTGCTGGTGGCCCGTTTGCAAAGCTGAATGCTTCGCCGCATGCTGTTTCTGTCTACAGTGATTTCTTCGGTAGCAATAACCAAACCTACTATTATTATGTGACGTCCTTGAGCGGGGGTTTGGAATCCGATCCTTCGGCAACGGTTTCTTCCACCTCTTATGCGATGACGGATGATCAGCTTCTTACGTCTGTTCAGGAAGCACACTTTAGATACTTCTGGGACTACGGCCATCCGGTAAGCGGATTGATTAGAGAGAGTTCCGGCTTCGGTCACAGCGCAGATACCTGCGCCCCGGGAGCAACCGGCATGGGGCTGATGGCTATTTGTGTGGGAGCAGATCGCGGATTTGTTACCCGGGCGGAAGCCGCCGAGCGCACCTTGAAAATCATGAACTTTTTGGGAACCAATGCCACTCGCTATCACGGCGCATGGGCGCACTGGGTTAACGGTACAACTGGCGAAACGATTCCGTTCAGTCAATATGACGACGGTGCTGATTTGATTGAAACTGCATTTTTGGCTCAGGGATTACTCACCGCCCGTCAATATTTTGACGGATTGGATCCTGTTGAGACCAGTCTTCGCAATCTGGCGACCCAGCTTTGGGAAGGTATCGAGTGGGACTGGTATCTATATTACAATAATGGCCGCTCGCTTGCCTGGCATTGGTCGCCGAATTACGGTTGGCAGATGGGGATGTCCATTGGCGGTTGGAACGAAGGGATGATTCCATATATTCTGGCGGTTGCTTCCCCGACGCACCCCATTCCGGCGAGCGCTTATTATACAGGGTGGGCTGGCTACGATCATTTCCCGACGGATAAGTCATATTATGGCTATCGAGTGTGGGCCGGCGATGTGACCCCGAATGGCGGAAATCTGTTCTGGACGCATTATTCCTATCTTGGATTTTATCCGGACTGGAATGATTGGTACTGCAACTACTTTGACAATAACCGCAATATCTCTCTAGTTCAGCGAGCTTATGCCATTGATAATCCCGGCGGATTTACCGGTTACGGTGATTCAATGTGGGGTTTTACATCTAGTTTCGGGCCGACCGGTTACAGCGGACATGAAATTCCTACTGAAGATGACGGAACGGTTGCTCCCACGGCATTTCTTTCCGCGATGGCGTATACTCCGGCAGAATCCATTGCGACGATGAAATATCTGTATCACACCTACGGTCAAGCGGGGTTGTGGAGAGAGTTTGGCTTTGTCGATGCGTTTAATCTGCATCAAACCCCGGACTGGTATGCCCAAGGTTATCTGGGCATTGATCAGGGGCCGATTGTGATTATGATGGAGAATTCCAGAACCGCCTTGTGCTGGGCTTTGTTTATGACAAATCCTGAAATTCAGTCGGCAGTGACTGCGATCGAAAATGTCGAGTTTGCTGACGACAAATTAGGCAGTCCTGCTATTTATGGCAGTTTATCTGTTAATGCGGGTACATACACACTTACTGGTTCCGGAGCTGATTTCTGGAATAATTACGATGAAGGCCAATTTGCCTATCGCAGAGTATCCGGTGATTGCCAGATCACAGCTCGCATCGTCAGTATGTCCAATACCGATTTTTGGGCAAAGGCAGGTGTGATGATTCGCAAATCGCGCTATCCCAATTCGGAATGTGCCTTAATGGCGATGACGCCAGACACGAAGAATGCTGCGTTCTGCTGGCGTTCGACCCAAGGCGGGTTGATGGCAGATTCAGTTCAGAATAATCTAACATTCCCTTACTGGGTCCGACTGGTGAGAGTTGGCGACACATTCAAGGCGTATCATTCTTCCGATGGTACTTCGTGGACGCAGCAAGGCAGCACACAAACCATTGCGATGGGCGAAGATGTTTACCTTGGCCTGGCGGTCAGCTCACACAACAATGCCGCTCTTTGCACTACGGTGTTTGATAATCTGGACATCCAGAATGGAGCAGATACAACCGCACCGACTCCGAATCCTGCCGGGTTCGCGGTTGCGCCGGCGGCTGACAGCAGTTCTGCAATCAGCATGACAGCGACTACAGGTTCGGATGCCAGCGGTCCGGTTGAGTATCTCTTCACCGAGACCTCCGGCAACCCGGGAGCAACCAGCAGCGGCTGGCAGACCTCTGCAAACTACACCGACACCGGACTGAACGCTTCCACGCTGTACACCTACACGGTGACCCTGCGCGACAGCCTCGGCAACACCGGGAACGCGTCAGCTCCTGTAAATGCAACGACGGATGCTGTGGTTGGCTGGGCGCAGATCCTCTACGATGACTTCGAGGGCGGTCTTGGCAACTGGGTTGACGGCGGCTCAGACTGCCTACTTTATACTGGCGGTTCGTATGCCTATCAGGGCAGTAATGCACTGAATTTGCAGGATAACAGCAGCTCCTCGATAGCGTCGACAGGCAACCTGGCGTTGTCGGGTTACTCTGAGATCAAGGTCGACTTTGCATACTATTGTTACAGCATGGATAGAGACAACGAGGACTTCTGGTTGCAGATTTCAACCAATGGCGGCGCTAGCTATACAACGGTTGAGGAGTGGAATCTGAATGATGAGTTTGTCAATAACCAGTTCTATACGGAGTCGGTAACGATTATCGGCTACACCTTGACGGATCAGACGAGGATTCGTTTCCGCTGCGACGCCAGTGGCGACATAGATGATGTTTATATCGATACGGTAACTGTGTCTGCTCAGTAATCAAATGAGGATAACGAGAAGGATGGCGACACGCAGGTGCCGCCATCCTTTTTTTGTTTATGAATCGTTCGGGGGAAACGGCTCAGCGGCGCAGGTAGAGGTGTGCGCAGCCGATGGCATCGGAAAGGGCTTCGTGGTGTGTGAGCATAATGCCGAGGCGCTCGCAACAGGCGTTGAGTTTGTGCGGAACAAACCCTTTGGCTTTGTAGATGCGCATGGTGCATTCCCAGCGTTCGGCCAGCCTGAGTTCGGCGTAGTCGAGTTCGTAATGTTCCATGGTGCGCCGGAGCACGCTGCGGTCAAACGATTCGTTGTGCGCCACAATTTTCCGGTCTTGAAGCCGCGCTTTGATTTCCGGATAGAGGGTCGCAAGTGTCGGCGCGTGTTCGGTGTCTGCCGGACGGATGCCGTGTATCGCGATGTTCATTCCGAAGTAGGCGTTGCCCGGCGGCTGAATGAGCGAATAAAACTCTTCCGTGATTTCTCCGTTTTCGACGGTGACGATGCCGACTGCGCAGGCGCTACTCCGTGCTCCGGTGGCGGTTTCAAAGTCAATGGCTGTAAAATTCATACGGTTTTTAGTTTTGATTTGGGATGATCTTTTCCCCAGCGAACGATGAGGGCGTGAAACTCGTTGTAGAGCTGGACGTCGGCCGGCAGGGCGGCGGCGAAGAGCATTGAAATGGCTTCGTAGGATGTTTCGGACTCGCGGGTGTATCCGACCTGTGCGAGCAGACGTCGCGTGTAGGCATCGACGACAAAGACGGATCGCTTTGCCGCATAAAGCAGTATGCAGTCTGCGGTTTCCTGTCCAATGCCTTTAACGCCCAGCAGTTGCTTGCGCAAGTCGGGTGTTTCGAGCCGGAAGAGGCGGTCGATGGAGCCGCCGCTCTCTTTGAGTACGGCGGCGAACGCTTTCAAGCAAGCCGCCTTCTGGTTGAAGTAGCCCGCCGGACGGATCCACTCGGCGATTTGATCTGCGGGTGTTTTTTCCAATGTTTGGAAGTTTAGGGCAGAATTTTTCCGAAGGGTGGAAAGCGCCTTTTCTACGTTGGTCCAGGCCGTATTTTGGGTGAGGATTGAGCCGATTATCATCTCGGTGCGGGTGCGGGCCGGCCACCAGTGCTGCGGGCCGTATTCAGCGGCTAGCGATTGGTATATGCTCAGCAATGACGGTTTAGCCATCGGCCATTGCCCGCATCATTTCCGCAACGGCGTTTTCCAGCCCCACAAACACGGCGCGGGCGATGATGCTGTGGCCGATGTTGAGCGTGTCGAGATGCGGGATCGTTAGAATGCGGGCGATGTTGCCGATGTTGATGCCATGCCCGGCGTTGACTTGCAGCCCAAGGGAGCGGGCGCACTCCGCGCCATCAATCAGTTTTTTAAGGAGCTGTTCTGCGAGGATCGGGTCCGTTGCATCGCAGAACGAGCCGGTATGCAGCTCGACCACTTTTGCGCCGGTTTTGGCGCAGGCTTGGAGCGTTTTCTCGTCCGCATCAACGAACAGGCTGACGACCGAGCCGTTATCCTGAAGGCGGCGGACGGTTTTTTCCAAGGCTTGGAAATTTCTGACCACGTCGAGCCCGCCTTCGGTGGTGAGCTCCTGCCGTTTTTCAGGGACGAGACAGATTTCGGCCGGTTTAACTTTTAGTGCAATCTGAACGATCTCCTCGGAGTTGGCCATTTCGAGGTTGATGGGCAGGGGGCATTTTTCACTCAGGCAGTAGACATCGGAATCCTGGATGTGGCGGCGGTCTTCGCGCAGGTGGACGGTGATGCTGACCGCGCCGGCCTTCGCACAGATTTTCGCAGCTTCGAGCGGGTCGGGATAGAGGGTGCCGCGCGCCTGTCGCAGGGTGGCGACGTGATCGATGTTGACGCCCAGTTTAAGGGGTTGGCTCATGGTTGATCTTCTTCTGGCTGTGCTGTGCAGGGTCATAGACCAAGCAGGAGCTGGTGTTCCACCCACGAATGATTTCGAGTGCGGTATAGGCCCCCCGGAACAGATCGCGCAAATTGCGCCCATGCTCGGGGTGTGCTGTGATTCCGATACCGACGGAGGCTTTCAGCCGTTTTCCTTCAAAAAGAAAAACCTCTTTTTGGATGGCCTCTCGAATCCGCCGAGAAATTTTTTCGCCTTCTTCCAGAGTGCAGGGGGCCATCACCACAAAGTCGTCGCGGTGGTAGCGTCCGATCAGGTCGCAGTTCCGAGTCAGTTTTTGAACGAGCCTGCTCACCCCGGCGATCACCTCGTCGGCGGCGGTTTCGCCGTGCAGGCTGATGATGTTGTCGATCCGGTTGATCCCGATGCAGAGAAGCACCGCCGGTTTCTTTTCCCGTCGAAGCTCTGCCAGATATTTGCGCATGTATGAAGCGACAGATTCAGGTTTGAGCACGCCGGTGAGGGGGTCGAGTGCGGCGTTTTTATCTTCCCGGCTGATTTCTCCGAGATCTTCTTGAGATGGGCTCTTTTCTTCTGTTCCTTCTTCCTGTTCTGGTGAGGGGGCGATGCAGAGCGGAAGTGAGCTTTCAAAATCGGCCTGTTCTAACGCATCGGTCGCTGTGTCAATAATCATCTGGGTGTTCAGGCCGTGCAGGGGAAAGCAGGAGGCTCCGGTTCGGAACACAGAGACATTCGGCAGGCCGGTAACAATCTGTTTTAGATCGCGGGTTGTGCGCTCAACCACTTCGGCCAGACGTTCTTCACTGGCGTCAATAATGGCGGCCACGCAGTCTTCGCGGAACAGACAGGCCTTGTCGCAATCAGACCGAATGAGATTTTTTAATTTCTGAAGCAGTTGTTCCTGAACCGGGCGCCAATCGGCCTGGTCGGTTTGAAATTGGACAACCAAAACAATAAAACCGGAGGCGGTACGGTTGATTTTGCTGAGATAGCGCGTCACCTGAATGAAGAAGAAGTCGTTACAATCATCGACCGTGGTCAGTTGATCTTCGCTGAGCTGAATCATAGTGTGGAAGCGGCTCGTGCTGGCAATCAAGGTGATGATGATAAAGGCGATCCCCATTACGACAATCAGCTGCCCCGCTTCAAGCAAGGGCAGCTGCATCAGAATAAGATGTGGAGAAAGGCTCAGCATCGAGGCGTCGCTTCAGGGTAATGCTCTAGTAGTAGAGCACGAACTCGCCGCGGCGATTGAGGCTCCATGCGGCTTCGTCATGGCTTGGTACAACCGGCCGCTCTTCCCCATAGCTCTTGGTTTGAATGCGGTCCACGCCGATGCCGAGGCCGGCGAGATAGGCGCGGACGGCCAGGGCGCGCTGTTCGCCGAGGGCCAAGTTGTATTCGCGGCTTCCTCGTTCGTCGCAGTGGCCTTCAATAATAACGGCGTGAGCGGAGTTCTGTTTGAGATGGCTGCCGACGGCTTCAATTTTGGCGCGCTGGTCGGCAGAGACCTGTGCGCTGTCGTAGGCGAACAGAACGGGCTCAAACATTCCGGTATATTCAGCGCCGCCGGTGAAGCGGCCGCCCATCGGAATCGCTCCGGTCATGTCGTAGTCTCCTCCTATGCCGGAACCGCGAACGCCCGCCGGATTTCTGCCGGGGCTTTTACATCCGGTCAGGGATGCGACGACCAGCAAAAGTGCTACGCTAAGAAAGATAGAATTATTATTTTTCATCATGACAGACCCCGTTTCGGCTTTGTTTTATCGTGGCGACCAGGCCGGTGAAAGCCAATCCCCGCCACCTTGGAGCAAAGCTACCGGAGGGTCGCCAAGCGTGTCAAGGAGGTAGAGGGCGGATTGGTAGTTAACCGCGCGGGACGCCACAATGTGGCGTCCGTCGGGAGCCCAGGAGGGATCTTCATAGTCGGCCCAGTCGCCAGCCAGATATGTGGTCTGTCCTGTCGTCGGCTGGATAACGGCGATTACATAGCGCCCGCCGGAGCGGCTGGCGCAGGCGATCATCCCGTTCGGGCCCCAGTCGGGCGCGACATTTTCGGTTCCGCGGCTGCTGAGGCGGCGCGGGCGTCCGCCCGCGCGGCTGATCACATACAATTGCGGGCTCCCGCTTTGGTCGGAGACGTAGACGAGATTTTGCCCATCGGGCGACCAGTACGGGCTGGCCTCGGTGGCGCGAGCGGTGAAGGTTAGTCTCTGGAGCTGTCCGCTGCGCAGATTTTTAATGTAGAGCTCCGGGTTGCCGTCTTTGGAAAGGATCAGCGCCAGTTCTTTACCGTCGGGCGAGAGCGCCGCGCCGGTATTGAGACCGCCGTATGTAGATAGCGATTCGCGCCTTCCCTTGCGGAGGTTGATCTGGTGGACATCAGGAAAGCCGCGCAGGTACGAGGTGAAGATAATGGAGTCGCCGTCCGGCCCCCAGTTGGGGCCGACCACAATCCGTCCGTCGCGCGTGATCTGGGTCAGCCCGCCGCCATCGGCGTCGCAAAGGTAGAGCTCTTTAACGCCGCCGCGGCTTCCGACGACCGCAATTTTGGT
>JAEIOF010000019.1 GCA_016342445.1 Verrucomicrobiota bacterium
CTGGCTCAACGAAGCCGAGCTGTATCCGGCGGAGTTGGTCGGGGAGCTGAACGAAAGGTTTGTTCCTTATCCGGCTCGCGAAGGGGCGCTCTATCCCATGGCCGGCGGCATGAATGAAACGCTGCGGTTAAATCTGAAAGAGCAGCCGGTGCGCCTGCTGGGTGTTGCGGGCCTGCGCAATATCCGGCATGCGCTCGGCGGGTTTTCCGTCCATCCGCCGGAGGAGCCGGTCTTTTTGGAACTGCTGGCCTGTGATGGCGGTTGCCTCGGCGGGCCGTGTGTCAATAAAGAGGCGGCGCTGCCGAGCGAGCTGGAAATCCGCCGCCGCATGCCGCTGCCCGATGAGCCGACCCGGCCGGAGCGGATGAATCTTGAGATGACGCTCCCTCGCATTGCGGACGCGCCGGACCCGGTTGATCCGCGCCGGATCACCGATGCGTTGGCGCGCATCGGTAAGCACAAACCGGCGGACGAGCTCAACTGCGGCGGCTGCGGCTATGAAACCTGTCAGGCCTTTGTCCGGGCGATGCTGGCCGGCTGCGCCGAGCCGTCGATGTGCGTTTCCAACCTTCGGAAAAAAGCGCAGCGCAAAGCCAACGCCTTGCTTCGCTGTATGCCGTCGGGCGTGGTGATTGCCGACGCCGATCTGAATGTCATCGAGTGCAACGAAAACCTGGCCCGGATTTTCGGCGGCGACCTGCTGTTAGGCTATCGCGCCCGTCCGGGGCTGGAAGGTGTGGCCTTGCGCAAGGTGCTGCCGTTCCCGGAAATCTTTCAGCGCGTACTCGACAACGGTCCCGAATATCACCGCGACATGATTCGCATCGGCGACCGGCTGATCAATCTAACCGTCTTTACGATCGATCCGCACGAAACCGTCGGCGGCATCCTGCTCGATGTCACCTCGACCGAACTGCGCCGCGAGCACATCGCCACCCGCGCCCGCGAGGTGATTGACAAAAATCTGGCCACCGTGCAGGACATCGCCTTCAAACTCGGCGAGCATATGGCCGACACCGAAATCCTGCTGCGTTCGATCGCCGAGGATTACGCCGAGGAAGGAGCGGGCCATGACCGGAAACCTGTTTAAAGAGGTGGAGTTTTATCAGGTGCGCAAGGCGACGGAAATCGCCTGCGGCGACGCCTTCCTGTCGCACCGCGACCGGGAAAACGGGCGGGTTGTCTCGGTTCTTTCCGACGGGCTCGGCAGCGGCGTGAAAGCCAATATCCTGGCCTCGATGACCGCCAAGATGGCGCTCAAGTTTGCGGAGAGCGAGCTCGATATGATCCGCTCGGCCGAGATCATGATGGACGCGCTGCCGGTTTGCGCCGTGCGTAAAATCGGCTATGCCACCTTCACCGTGGTCGACTGCCGCGACAACCGCACGATCCGGATTGTTGAGCAAGGAAACCCTGGCTATATCTATATCCGCGATGGACAGGTGCTCGACCTGCCGTTCAGCGAAGTGTCCGGTCGCCATGGCGATTACCGCAAATTGAGGATCACCGAGTGCGAGCCGCAACCCGAAGACCGGGTGCTGTTTTTTACCGACGGCGTGACCGAAGCCGGCATGGGCAGCTTCGGCTATAAACTCGGTTGGCGCCGCGCCGGCGTGGTCGAGTTTGTCCGCCGCGTTTTGCTGGAAAATCCGACGATCTCGGCGCGCGGCATCACCCGTAAAATTGTCAACGAGGCCCTGCTCAAAGAGCCCGGCGGACGCGCCGGCGACGACACGACCTGCGCCGCACTGTATCTGCGCAAACCGCGCCGCACGCTGGTGCTCTCCGGCCCGCCCTTCGCCGCCGGGCGCGACCATGAATTTGCTCAGCTGATTGAAACCTTCGATGGACGAAAGATCATCTGCGGCGGAACCAGCTCGGGAATCATCGCCCGTGAGCTGGGCCGCACGCTGCATACGCCGTTGCTCCGGGGGCGTTCGACGCTTCCGCCGGTGTCGCAGATGGACGGGGTCGATCTGGTGACCGAAGGCATCCTGACCTTGACCGAGGCGCACCGTCTGCTTGAAAGCCGCACGGTGCCGACTGAAACCAACGCGGCGACGCAGCTTGTGGAACTGCTGCGCGAAAGCGATGTGATCGAACTGGTCGTCGGAACGCGCATTAACGAAGCGCATCAGGATCCGAGTCTGCCGGTGGATCTGGAGATCCGCCGCAACTTGCTCAAGCGGATGAAGCAGGTGCTCGAACAAGACTATTTGAAGGAAGTGAATATTCGTTACATCTGAGTCGGAGAATGAAAATGAACACATCAGTCACTGTTGAAATTTGTACCGGAACCACCTGTTTTGTTATGGGAGCAGGCCACCTGCTGAATCTTTCCGAAGAGTTGCCGGCGCGGTTGAAAGACCGCGTGGACCTTCGCGGGGCGCATTGTCTCGGCGTCTGCAACGATCCGCAGAACGGCAAGCCGCCCTTTGCGCGGGTCGATCAGAAGCTACTCAGCGATGTGTCGATCGAAAGCATTATTGCCGCCTGCGACCGTGCGCTGGCCGACAGGGAAGGAGGCGCTCATGCGATATGACAATCAAGCCAACCGCATCCGCAAAGAGGTGCTGATCCGTGTCGCGAAAGCGTTCCTGAGCGACCGGCCGCAGGTTGAGATCGACCATATTCCCGTTGAAATGCGCCCGAAGAACAAGGACGCCTCGCGCTGCTGCATTTATAAAGACCGCGAAGTGCTCAAGCACCGCACCATGGCGGCACTCGGATTCAGCGTGGAGGACGAGACCGACGAACTGACGCCGCTGCGGGACTATTTTGATGCCGCGCTTCAGCGCGAGGTCATTGAGGATACCGGACTGACCGTAATCGATATTGCCTGTAGCGCCTGCCTGAAAGGCAGCTATTTGATTACCAATGCCTGTCGCGGCTGTCTGGGCCGTGCCTGTCAGACCAATTGCCCGAAAGATGCCATTGATTTTGTCAATGGTCGCGCCATCATCGACCCCGATCGATGCGTCAACTGCGGGCTTTGTTTGAAGGCCTGTCCGTACAACGCCATTGTCCGCACGCCGATTCCCTGCGAGGAAGCCTGCCCGGTGAAAGCCATTTCCAAAGACGAAGCCGGCCGCGAAGTGATCGATCATGAAACATGCATTTCTTGCGGACAGTGCGTTGTCGCCTGTCCCTTTGCCGCCATTCAGGAACGCTCGCAGATGCTCGACGTGCTCAAGACGCTGAAAAACCACCGGCCCGCCGTCGCTCTGCTGGCGCCTGCGGTGGTCGGGCAGTTCCCCGGAACGCCGGAGCAGATCGCCGCCGCTCTCGAACAGCTGGGCTTTGCGCGGGTCGAGGAGGTTTCTGCCGGAGCCGATGAAACGGTCCGGCGCGAAGCCGCCGAATGGAAGGAACGCATCGGCGCGGGCGCGCCCTTTATGACCACTTCCTGCTGTCCGGCCTATATCGAAGCGGTCAAAAAACAGGTGCCGGAACTGATGCCGTTTGTTTCGCATACGCCTTCGCCGATGGCCATCAGCGCGCGCTGGGTCAAAGAGGCTGAGCCACAGGCCGTAACGGTGTTCATCGGGCCGTGCGTCGCCAAGCGGACGGAGGCGTTGCACAATCCGGATGTGGACTATGTTCTGACCTTCGAAGAACTCGGCGCCATGATGATTGCAGGGAAGGTGGATGTGCTCGAGTGTGAGCCCGCGAAACTCCATCGTTCGGGACAGGCCGGCGGGCGGGGATTCCCGGTCAGCGGCGGCGTCACCGGTGCTATCCGCAAGTGTCTGGATTCTGATGCCGAGCTGTTTAAACCCGTGGCATTCAATGGACTCGACAGCAAAGCGTTACTGCGGTTGAAGATGGCGACTGCGCGCGGATGCGGCGGTAACTTTGTCGAAGTGATGTGTTGCGAAGGCGGCTGCCTGAGCGGGCCGGGCGTGCTTTGCAACCCGGTCGTTGCCGGGCGAAAACTCACGGAGCTGTTGGCCGCATCGTGAGGTTCCAATGTTTGGAACCTCCGCCGCCGGATTTTCCAACCATTGGAAGTATCGCAACTCTAATTCGGATGGTTGCTGATCAGCAGGCGGTGCGAGAGAACGGCCAGACTGGAGGCGAGGTCTTCGCGTTGCAGGGAGACGTGTGCCGGCACGGACAGCTTGGCCGGCGTGAAATTCCAGATGCCGCGAATGCCGCCCTCGATCATTACATCGGCGATGTCTTGAGCGACCGAGGCGGTGGCGGTGAGAATGCCGATCTGTACGTGCATCCGTTTGGCGAGCTGCGGGAGTTTTTTGATGTCGAGAATGGTTTTCCCGTGAATGGTTTTTCCGATGAGTTTCGGGTTGGAATCGAAGGCGGCCACTATTCGCATGCCATGCTGTTCGAAGCCCTGATAGCCGAGCAGTGCGGTGCCCAGATTTCCTACGCCGACCAGAAACGCATCCGAGGTGTTGGACCAGCCGAGGAACTCCTCGATGGCGGTGATGATTTCGTCCATCTGGAAGCCGAGGCGCGGCCGACCGACCGCGCCGGTGATGGCCAGATCTTTGCGGACGACAATCGGGTCGAGCCCCAGTTCTTTGGCGACGACCGCGCCGGAGGCGTACTCTTCGCCGGTTTCTTTCATCTGGCGCAGTAGGCGCAAATAAAGCGGCAACCGCTTAAGGGTGGGTACACCGGCTGTCTTCCGTTCGAGATCGCTCATAAAAAAGTTCCTCCGTTAACGGAGGAACTTAGCGAATTTTACCGATACAAGTCAATCGATACGGATTGACTGATTAATCCAGCGTGTTGACCAGCAGGCCGGAGCGGAGCTTCGGCTCAAACCAGGTGCTCTTGGGCGGCATCAGCAGATTTGCATCGGCGACGTCCATCAGCTGAGCGATGGTGGTCGGGTAGAGCGAGAAGGCCAGCACGGCTTCGCCCGCATCAACGCGGCGTTCGAGCTCCGCCGTGCCGTGGATGCCTCCCACAAAGTCGATGTGGTCGCTTTCGCGCGGGTCGTCGATGCCGAGCAGCGGCGCGAGGATGCGGTCCTGCAGAATGCTGACGTCGAGCGAGCCGACCGGGTCGGTCGGGAGCGCTTCTTTCGGGGTCAGCTCAAACCAGGTTTTGTTGATATACATGCAGACCGAGCCGGGTGCGTCCGGAACTTTTTTGCCGGATTCCACCACGCTGAATGATTTTTCCAATCCTTGGAAAAACTCTTCGCGGGTCTGGTTGTTAAGGTCGAGCATGACGCGGTTGTAGGGGAGGATTTTGAGCTGGCTCTCGGGGAAAATCACGGCGAGGAACCAGTTGTAAGGTTCGTCGCCGGTGTGGTTCGGGTTGGCTTCGCGGCGCGCGCGGCCAACACTGACGGCGCTGGCGGAGCGGTGGTGACCGTCGGCAACGTAGAAGGCGGGGACTGCGGCGAAGGCGGCGGCGAAAACGCCGGTCTCTTCGATTTTCCAGACGGTGTGAATGATGCCGTCGGGCGCGGTGAAATGGTAAAGCGGTTCGGTGGCGGCCTCCTTTTGCATCAGACCGCTGACGAGGTCGTTGTCCTTGCAGGTGAGGAAAACGGGGCCGGTGTTGGCGTTGAGCTCGTCGACGTAGCGGGTGCGATCCTGCTCTTTCACCTTGCGGGTTTTTTCGTGAATTTTGATCAGTCCGTTTTCGTAGTCCTCAATGTGGCATCCGGCGACAATGCCGTACTGGAGGTGGTCACCCATCTGCTGGCTGTAGAGATAGAAGCAGGGCTGTTCTTCGCGGATCAGCGTGCCGTCGTCCATCATGCGTTTCAGGTTTTCGGCGGCTTTGGCGTAGACCGCATTATCGTAGGCGCCGGTTTCCGCCGGCAGATCAATTTCGGCCCGCACCACGTGCAGGAAGGAGTCCGGATTGCCCGCGGCCAGCTCCGCGGCCTGTTGAGTGTTCACCACATCGTAGGGTACCGATGCAACGTCCCCGGCTTTTCCTTCCGCCGGCCGCCATGCTTTAAAGGGATTGATTTTCATGCGGCGCAGTCTACCGAACCCGCCTGAAAAGGAAACCGTAAAACGGGAAATTGCTTCGCCCGGCGGGGTTTGAGGGCCAAAGGAGTACGCCGCCCCGTCCTCGATGTTGTCGAGTTCTTACAAGCAGCGGGAAGTCAGAAGGGCGGCTCGGAATGGAACTCCATGTTTTTGCCGGTGGCGGGGTGGGTGAATGACAAATAAGATGCATGCAGTTTCAACTGCCCGGGCGCGGTGCCGGAGCCGTAGAGCCGGTCTCCAAGAATTGGACATCCGAGTCCGTGTTCCGAGGCGGCGTGGACTCGAAGCTGGTGGGTGCGCCCGGTAACAGGAATGAACTCCACTCTTGTTTTTTCATGGTCGGCGCTCAGCGCCTTCCAGTGCGTGATGCCGGTCTTTCCGTGGACGGGGTCGTAAATCTGGGTTGGACGATTATCCACATCCAGCCGGAAGGGCAACTCGATCGTTCCGGACTCTTCGGCGAGTTCGCCGTCGAGCAGAGCGATGTAACGCTTTCCCGTCTCGCGGTCATGGAACTGGCGGGAGAGTTCGCGGTGCGCATCTTTGGTGAGCGCAACCACCATCAGGCCGGAGGTGTCCATATCGAGCCGGTGAACAGATGGCTGTTCGATGCAGTCCGGATAAAGGGCTTTAATCCGCGCGGTGACGCAGTCCTGGTTTTCTTCGCCCTTGCCCGGCACCGCCAATAGTCCGGAGGGCTTGTTCACAACAACAAAATCAGCATCCTCAAAAACAACAGAGAGCTCTCGCAAAGGCGCAAAGGCGCAACGCTTGGCGGCTTGGCGGCTTGAGCGAGGAACGAGCGGGCGAGAGGAGATATCTGTTCCACAAAGCATGAATCCGAGGATGGGCTGGCATTTCTCCACGCAGGCGGGGTAGAACTCGCCGTGCTGCCGCGCACCGGACTTGCTTTCTTTTCCCCAGAAGAACTCGCTGAGACCGACGGGTTTGAGTCCGTTGAGAGCGGCGTGGTTTAACAGCTTGGGTGCGCAGCAGTCGCCGGTTCCTGCTGGAACCGTTTTGGCTCCGTAGATTTGATGAAGGGAGCTTGTCTCGCCTTTGAAATTGGTGAGCGTGTAGAGCCCGTGAATCGCTTTCATCAGGTTTCGCGAAAGGGACGCGCGCTGTTCGATCAGCTCTTTTTTCTCCGGGTGGTTTTTGATCTGCTGCCCCAGTGCGCTGATCTCCTCGTAGACGGGCCGGGTGAGCTGATGGAAGGCCTCGACGTCGTGGATCGGCGGGGCCCACCCCTCGATCAGCCACTCGCCATTGTACTGACAGGAGAAGGCTTTGAGCACAACCGTGCGACCCCCGACATCCTCGCACTCGAGCACCCCGAACATCTGTCCGCGCGCGTCACCCCAGAGATAGTCGGTGGAATATTGATGACTGGAGATTGGAGATTGGGGAGTGGAGGTCGGGAGGCAATCGATTCGCTTGTGTTCCTCAAGCTGCGCCATCAGCTCCAGCGCGTAGCGGCGGCTGTTTCCGATCGGGAGCGAATGAACCGTTCCGCAGGCGGCGCAGAATCCCGAAGCGGACATTTCGCCGGGTGAGGTCACCCGGCCTACAGGATTTGCAGGCCCTCTGCCCTCAGAGGGCGCTTTGTAGAGAGAGGATGTCATGCCGGGCAGTGTATGAAGCTAGCCGGGTGAAGCGAAGCGGAAACATCATATCCTGCTGGAAATAACGTCTCGCGTCACCCTGAGCGCGGCGGAGCAAGCGATAGGGTGAATGCTCTGGTGCGAATTTAAAATCTTCTCATGTTCATATTTAGGAGTGATAATCCGCTTTCCACTTTTTCCCTAAATTCTAAAACTACATCTTTCGGGACACTTGTATCCTCGTCTAGGTACCTGACGATTTCTTCAACATAAACATTCCGTTTGCGATACCTCTGAGTAGCTCGGTGTAGCAGGCAAATAAACTTTTCTAATACCTCAATATCGTATTGCCCTGATAATGAAGTTCCATTGATGTACCAAGAAAGAGCTTTTCGGGTGTGTTTATCAGGGATGATTTCTTCCAACGTTTTGTTCTCCCGAGATAGACTGGTTTTTACTCCGAGTTTTTGTTGTTTCAGAAACTTTCGGATATCCCGAGTGAAATCATCAACCAAGTGGTTGTACTCCTGGATCGTTAGTTCGTTTTTTTCTAGGGGAACGATATTTATCAGCTCCCAAGTTTTTGACTCCTGTTGCATTAGGCAAAAGAGTTCATTTTTCCCTACTGAGTAATAATTTACATATGGGGTACCAACATCACTTGTACACCCCTCTGAGTTCTCCTTCGCGTAAATGTACTTCTCGTTTACATCCGGAAACCCGAGTAAAACCTCTCGTAGGCAATCGCCGTCTGAAGGTGTGATTTTGAATTTTTTATGAATTATCATTTTTTCATTCGAACGTTAATCCTGACCCGCTTGGGAATCAGACTTTGCCTTCAAAACGGGCGTTGTCCAAGTAGGGTCTAGGATCTGGTTAGGATTAATAGTCATTTGTTGGGACATTGCCCGTCGGTATGAGATCGGCTACTGGCTGGCAATGAATAAGTTGATCATCAAAAAAAATGTGTGGCTTGAACGCTTGAAGAATTTTTGTTTTGGCCACTCCGCCCATGAAGAATGTTTCATCAATATTCACACCCCATGCTCGTAGCGTTCTAATGACACGTTCATGAGAAGGTGCATTTCTTGCTGTTACCAATGCAGTTCGAATTGGGGCATCTTCTCCAAGTAGTTGATACTGTTTTTGTACGAAATGAAGCATTCGCAGTAGCTTGGCGAATGGGCCATCAGGAAGTGGTTTCTTTGCATTTTTCTTTTCGAACTCAAGGAATGCTTCAAGTCCCTGTTCCTTGAATATTTTTTCAGATGCTCCAGAAAAGAGAACGGCATCGCCATCAAAGGCGATCCGAGTGCCGTAATATCAGGCGATATCGATGAGTTGCGTCATGACGCATATCTCGGGCGACGTGATGTTTTCAATACTCCACCCATCCTGCGCTCCAGTTTTCCGTCCCCCTTATTCCGCTTTGGGGTCGCGGCTCATGAGGTCTTTGAGTGCCTGGCGCGGATCTTTACCGTCCTCGACGATGGCGCAGACTTCTTCGGTGATCGGCATGTCGATGCCGTGTTCCTTGGCGAGGTCGCGCGCGGCCTTGGCATTCCAAACTCCTTCGGCCACCTGTTTCATGCCGCCCATAATTTCGGCGAGGCTTTCGCCTTTGCCGAGCCGTTCGCCGACGGCGCGGTTACGGCTGTGGCGGCTGGCGCAGGTGACGATGAGGTCGCCGATGCCGCTGAGTCCGGAAAAGGTTTCGGGCTTCGCGCCGAGCGCGGTGCCGAGGCGGGTGATTTCGGCGAGGCCGCGCGTCATCAGCGCCGCCTTGGAGTTATCGCCCAGTCCGATGCCGTCGAGAATCCCGGCAGCGACCGCGATAATGTTTTTGAGCGTTCCGCCGAGTTCAACGCCGATGACATCGTCGGAGGTGTAGACGCGGAAGGTTTTGCCGCTGAAAGCCTGCTGTATTTTTTCCAATGTTTGGAAATCGGTTCCCGCAACAGTAACGGCTGTCGGTACGCCGCGCGCCACTTCCTCGGCGTGGCTCGGGCCGGAGAGGATGGCGATGTCACGGCCGAGCACATCGTGAGCGACTTCGCTCATGCGCTGGTGTGTTTTTTCGTCGAGCCCTTTGGTGGCGCTGACGATCAGCGCGTTTTCCTGCAGGTACGGTTTAAAGGTTTCGAGGGTGGAGCGAACGAAGCGCGACGGGACAACGACGACGATCAGGTCGGCCTCTTTGGCTCCGGCCGGGTTCGACGTCCACTGAATGGAGGATGGGATTGCTACACCCGGCAGGTAGACGGTGTTCTCTCCCGCCGCGCGGATGGCGGCAATCTCTTCTTCGAAAGGCCCCCAGAGGGTGACGTCATGGCCGTTGCCGGCCAGCGTCATTCCAAGCGCGGTTCCCCATCCGCCGTTTCCGATTACAAAGCACTTCATGATTTCACCTTTTTCTGGAATTTGTTTTCGGTTCCGGCGATCAACCGCTGAATGTTGGAGCGGTGGCGGTATATGGAGAGGATGCCGAGCAGGGTGAGGGCGCTGGCGGTGACGAGGCTGTACCCGGCGACCCATCCGGTGAGGATGACGACGATCGAGGCGATGATGGAGCCGAGGGAGACGTAGCCGGAGGCAAAGAAAACAACCGCCCAGGTCAGGATGCCGATGAGTACGGCGAGCGGGGCGACGCCGAGCAAAACGCCCGCGCTGGTGGCGACGCCCTTGCCGCCTTTGAAGTTCAAGAAGACGGGAAAGTTGTGGCCGAGAATGGCCGCCGTGCCGAACAGGATTCCAATGCTTGGAAAGTTTTCCTGTAAACCGGCACTGCCGGTTCCAATGATTGGAAAAAGGGCGGCGGGCAGGTAGCCCTTGAGCACGTCGAGCACGAAGCAGGTGATGCCGAGCGGTTTGCCGAGGCAGCGCAGAACGTTTGTTGCGCCGATGTTACCGCTGCCGAGGGTGCGGATGTCTTTGCCTTGCGTTTTGGCGAGCAGCAGCCCGAAGGGAATCGAGCCGGTCAGGTAGGCGAGCAATATCAAAATCAGAATCAGTAGAGTGGTCATGGTTTTATTTCCCCAGGAGGTTGTTGAACAGGCCTTTCAGCGCTTCGGTGTCGCTCGGTTTTACCTCTTTCACATTTTTCTCGAGCTGTTCGAAGAGGACATCGCCAAAGGCTTTTTTGAGCGGCGGGTTTGTGGTGGAGGTATTCGTCGGCTGCGCACCGGGCACGACTTGCTGGATCAGTTTCTGCAGTTCGGGACTGCCCGCGATTTCTTTGACGTTGTTGGTGAGCCCCTGCATCAGCAGGTCGCCCGGCTGGTTGGTTGAGCTGAGACCGAGCTCTTTCATTCCGATGGCTTTGAGAATGCTGGCGGATTGCTTGGAGGCGAGCGACTGAATCGCACTGGTGATCTCATAGTTCCGGTTTCTCAGGGTTCCGCTGACGGGAATCGTCAGGGTGGTGTCGCCGATGTCCTCGCCGTAGATCTTTAGATCGGCAAGGGTGATGTCCAGCGACGAGCCCTTGAGCTGCCCTTTATTGCAGGTGATTGATGGTTTGATGGAAAAGGGGCCGCTCGACATCTCGTTGTCGCTTAGGAATTCCTTCAGGAACTCAGCGTCGATATCGAGAATATTGCCGGTGGCGTTAAAGGTCGGGTTGGCGGGGTCGGTCAGCGGTTTAATGATGGCGTTGAGGTCGGTGACGAACGAGTTTTTATCGTCAGCCAGGGTGCCGCGCAAAACGAGCAGACTGTCGGGCTGGCCCGCGGCGGGGATTGTGAAGAGGTCGCTGCCGGTCAGCCGCAGGTTCAGCGGGATGTTCCGCCCCCGTTTGCTGTCCACGTAGAGAACGGTCGCATCAATCGCGATGCGGCGGATATGAACCGGAACCGGCTCGGCTTTTTCTGCGGCGGGTTTTGGCTGCGCCGCTTCGGGCGCCTCGGCGGACTCGATCGGCTTGAGCGCATCGGCCAGTTCTTTGACATTGAATGTGCGCTCTTTATTTCGTTCGACCACCAGCGTTGCGCCGGCGGCTTCGGCCAGTTTGATGATGATCGGATCGCGCTTCAGTAACGACATCATTTCAATTTCCAGGCGGAAGCTGTCGAAGGTCAACAGCATCGGCTCTTGATAGCCCTTGAGGTTGCGGGCGGCGAAACCCTGCAATGTGGCGGAACCCTTGAACAGGTTGACCGATGCGTTTTCGATGCTCATATCGAGGCCATACATGGACTTAACGGCGGGGAAGACGGCGTCGTTCAGCGCGGTGGTCAGCCCTTTGGTCAGGAATATCTGCAAGCCGACGCCGAGCAGTGCAATGATTACCAGTAGAACGATGAGAATGATTCGTAGTGTTTTCATGGCGGGGAATTTACCGCGATCACTTGAGGATGGCAATTTTAACCGCGAATGAACGCCAATGGCCGCGAATGGGTTCCAGGCATTGGAAAAAACAGGCAGGCCGAAACACCGTTTCTTCCAAGGGTTGGAGAGCTCAGAACGAATCCCAGAAGTCGGGGTCGATCTGGATGGATTTTCCCGTCCAGCTGAAGCCGCCGCGCTTCTCAAGTTTCTGGAGTAGGCGGCTGAAGGTTTCGGGGGTGGCGCCGATGGCGGAGGCGATATCTTTTTTAGAGAGGTCGGGGGTGATGCGTTTGATCTCCCCGTAGTGTTCGCGCAGAAATTCGACGAAGCGCGCTTCAACATCCATCGAAGTGAGCTGTTGGATGCGCTCCGCGAGGTAGCGTTGCTTGTGCATCAGCATCGCCATGAAATCGTTGCGAAACTCCGGCTCGTCCAGCAGTTTCAGGAATCCGGCGCGCGGCAGTTCGATCACCTCGACATCGGTGCAGGCGACTGCGGTAACGGGGTAGCGGTTCTTTTCGAACAGGATGACCTCTGCGAAGAGCTCGCCGGGTTTGACGGTTTTAATCACCGTTTCTTTTCCGTCGAGATTCGTTTTTACCAGCTGGAGGCTTCCGGAGGTGAGCAGGTAGACGGCCTTGCCCTCGGACCCTTCCGTAAAGAGCAGTTCGCGTTTCTCAATGGTGCGCCGCCGGCTGAGCGCCGCCAGTCGTTTACAGGCGGCTTCCGAGAGTCCGCTGAAAAACTTTGCGTCACGGATGAGCTGGGTTGGATCGGTCATGGGCGGGATTTAACCATGGATGGTTTGGGTTGGGCACAAAAAAGGATGCCGTGAAAGGCATCCTTTTCGAGCGGCGCACGGCCGGTTACTTGGTTACGTGACGGCGCATCAGAAACGTAATCAGGCCTGCGAGAGCCATCATGGAAGCGGTGGCCGGCTCCGGGATGGGGGTGTAGGTGTAAACGACGGATCCGCTCCATGTAGAGGTCGGAGAGTTAAGCTCGGAGTAAACGCTGTCCCCGGCAAAGTTGATGCCAGTCAGCATGGTTGCATTTATTGTGGCGCTATATGTTCCTGTTCCTGTGTATTCAGAAAATCCGTATGATTCGATGGTTCCATCATCAAGTCCTGTGAGAGTTCCCGGACTCCAGTCTCTATAGTCGTCTTCTCCGAGCTGCGCGTTGAAAACCCCTATAGCATCGTTGATTGTCGCTCCAAGAGTATAGGCTTGACCAGCAACAACCTGAAGAAGGAGGGAGTTGATTTGGCCAAAGTGGTTTGCGGTGGTTGAGAATGAGGAGAGAGTGCAGTTGAAGCCAACGTTTCCATCTTGGGATGCCAGGGAGTCGTTATCTACTTGAACTCTCAAGTCCTCAAACTGGGTCCAATATGCAATGTAGACACCAGTCAATTCTCCGAGAGAACTATCAAATTTGTTTAAAGTGAATGTCGAGTCTACTCCAGAAATCATTGATGTCGAATTGGTGTATCCGATCGTGTCAGCATGGAGCGTTCCGGCGGCCAGCAGGGCCAGGGTGGTTAGTAAATATTTTTTCATCAATCGGATCCTTCAATTCAATAAATTCGTGAACGTGCTCACAAAAGAGCGCGCAATAAACCATAACAAAGAGTGCGTAGTAAATCATAATGATAGAATGTGACAAAGTTTTTTAGACATCAGGGATTAGCGGAACTTTTTGTGAGCAAAACCACTACAGGAAAGCGGGCGGGCCGCCGTTTTCACGATTAGTGTGTGTGGGCGCAACAGTTTTTCTTTTTGCGGGGAAGGATGGCGGAGAGGAGCAGGCCCGTCAGGATGAGCGCGCAGATTTGTTCGAAGCGCCCGGCACCGGCCTCGTGGTGATGGATCTGTTGGATGATCATTTCAGAAGAAAGGATGCGGTTGAGCAGCCAGCCTGCAGTCAGCGAGCATCCTGCCAGGGTGGTTAAGTAGATGAATACAACTTGCCGGCCCATTGTTTTTAGTACGGTGGCGATGGTGGCGGCGTTGGTCGCCGGGCCGGTGATCAAAAAAACGAGCGCCGCGCCGGGCGAAAGCCCCATACCGATCATCGCCAGCGCAATGGGGATCGATCCGGTCGAGCAGACGTAGAGCGGAATGCCGAGACCCAGCACCGCCAGCATCGAGAGCCATTCAGAGCTCAAATAGAGGGTGAAGAAATCCGCCGGAACCAGCGCGCCAAGCAGGCCGGAAACCAGAATCCCGACCAGTAGAGCTTTGCCGATGTCGCGCGGAAGAACACCGAAGCCGTAGGTGAAAACCTGCTTCCACTTGTGCGCGCCGCTTTTCGGGTTGCAGGAGGGGCAGTTCTCGTCTTCACAGCCGTTTCCGTTTTCTTCGGACGGATGAGTGAACGCTTCGACCGCCGAACCGCAGACGCAACCGGTAATGAAGGCGACCATCACGCGGAATGTCGCGAAGAGCGGGCCAAGCAGCCCCCAGGTGGCGGCGATGCTGTCCACGCCGGTTTGCGGCGTGGAGGTAAGAAATGAAATCGCTGCGCCTTTGGTGGCGCCGTGCCTGCGCAGAGAGGCGGCGACGGGAATGACGCTGCATGAGCAGAGCGGAATCGGCACGCCCAGCAGCGAGGCCTTTACAATCTGCCACAGCCCGCGCTTGCCGAGGTGGTTTTCAATGAAGGCAACCGGAACAAAAGCGCCGAGCACCCCGGCCACGAAAAATCCGAGCAGGAGATAGGGCGCCATAATTGCCATGACACTCCACGATTTGAAGACTATGCTGACGACCGTTTCCACAGAGGGTTCCTTTTTTTTCGCAAACTTGACTCAGATCAAGGAGCGGTTTTCGAAAGTGAGCATAATCCTCGGCATTGATTGTGGAAAACCAAAAACAGGAGTGAATCATATGAGCATGTTTTGTTATCAGTGTGAACAGACCTCGCAGTGCACCGGATGCACATCGTTTGGAGTATGTGGAAAAGACCCGGAAACCGCCGCCCTTCAGGACTTGCTGGTGGATGTCTGTAAACAGATTTCCGTCAAGTCGCAGGCCGGAAGCCGCACCCGCGAAGCCGATCTGTTTGTGATGGAAGGTCTCTTCACCACCGTCACCAACGTCAACTTTGACCCCGAAGATATCGCCCGCGTCATTCGCCGCGGCGCGGAGCTGTGCGACTTCGAACCGGCCGCCGATCTCGACGGACTCATCAAGCAGGGCGAAGCGGTCGGCATCGAAAGCCGCAAGACAACTCTTGGCGACGACATCACCGGTCTTCAGGAACTGATCCTCTACGGTCTCAAAGGAATGGCCGCTTACGCCGATCACGCCTTTATTCTCGGCAAAGAGGATGACAGCGTCTTTGCCTTCTTCCACGAAGCGCTGGCCTACCTGAAAGACGGCGCACCGACCGTGGACGCCCTTCTGCCGCTGGCCCTCAAAGTCGGCGAAGTCAATCTCACCGTCATGGGCCTGCTCGACACCGCCAACACCGGAACCTATGGCCACCCCGTACCGACGCCCGTCAACATCAGGGCCGTCAAAGGGAAGGCCATCCTCGTTTCGGGTCACGACCTCAAAGACCTTGAGTTGCTGCTCAAGCAGACCGAAGGCAAGGGCATCAACATTTACACCCACGGTGAAATGCTTCCCTGCCACGGTTATCCGGAGCTGAAAAAATACAAGCACCTCGTCGGCAACTACGGCGGTGCCTGGCAGGATCAGCGCGAAGAATTCGAAGCCTTCCCCGGCGCCATCCTCATGACCACCAACTGCATCCAGAAGCCCAAAGAAAACTACAAAGCCCGCATCTTTACCGTGGGTCTCGTTCAGTGGCCCGGCGTGCAGCACATCGACGATGGCAACTTTGCTCCCGTCATCGAAGCCGCGCTTGAAGCCGACGGCTTCGCTGAAACCGAAGAGCCCAAGACGATCCTCACCGGCTTCGGGCACAACGCGGTGCTGGCGGTTGCCCCGACCATCATTGAAGCCGTCAAGAGCGGTGCCTTGAAGCACTTCTTCCTCATCGGCGGATGCGACGGCGCCAAGAGCGGACGCAACTACTACACCGACTTCGCCGAAGCCGTTCCACAAGATTGCGCGATCCTCACGCTCGCCTGTGGCAAGTTCCGCTTCAACAAGCTGGAGTTCGGCGATATTGGCGGCATTCCGCGCCTGCTCGACATCGGACAGTGCAACGACGCTTACTCGGCGATCCAGATCGCCGTCGCGCTCGCCGGAGCCTTCGGCTGCGGCGTCAACGATCTGCCGCTCTCCATGATCCTGTCGTGGTACGAGCAGAAAGCCATCTGCATCCTGCTCACGCTGCTGCACCTCGGCATCAAGAACATCAAGGTCGGCCCGAGCCTGCCTGCGTTCATCACGCCCGCCGTGCTCAACGTGCTGGTTGAAAACTTCGCGATCGCTCCGACCACCACCGCCGAAGCCGATCTGAAAGACTGCCTCGGCTAAAAGCTCCCAAACCTTGGAGCTTTTTGCAGCCCCGTTTTCCAATGCTTGGAAAACGGGGCATTCGTTTTTCCACCCATTGGAAAATTGCTTTGCGGGCAAGGGCAGGATAGCGTTCGGGCCGCTTGAAAAACAAACCTCCAGAATTACTCGCTCCCGCCGGAACGCCCGAAGCGGCGTGGGCCGCGCTCGCCTACGGCGCGGACGCCGTCTACGCCGGACTGCCGCGCTTTTCCGCCCGCGCCGAGGCGGGCAATTTCACGGCCGAAGCGCTCGACGAACTGATCGGCTACGCCCGTCACCTCGGCCGCCGCGTCTACATCACCTTCAACACCCTCGTTCAGCAGCGCGAACTGGGCGAGGCGCTCGAAACGCTGGCGACGATTCGCGACCTCAACGCCTCCGGCGTCATCGTTCAGGACATGGGCGTTGTGCGGCTGGCGCAGAAAAATTTTCCATCGCTCCGCCTGCACGCCAGTACACAGCTGGCGGTCCATAATCTGGAAGGGGCCAGGCAGCTCGCCTCGCTCGGCTTCAAGCGCGTCGTGCTGGCGCGCGAGCTGAGCCTGAAAGCCATCGAGCACATCAGCAAAAACTGCGGCATCGAAACCGAAACCTTCATCCACGGCGCGCTCTGCTATTCTTACAGCGGACTCTGCCTCTTCTCCTCGCACCTGATCGGCCGCAGCGGCAATCGCGGACGCTGCGCCTACAACTGCCGCCAGCCGTTCCGTTGCGACGGAAAAGAAAACCTCCCCTTTTCGATGAAAGATTTCTCAGCGGCTGCGCATCTGCCGGAACTTGTTTCCGCCGGAGTCGCCTCGCTCAAAATCGAAGGCCGCATGAAAAGCCCCTCCTACGTCGCCGCCGTCACCGACTATTATCGCCGGCTGACCGACGGAACCCTCAGTGCGGACGAACAGGCGGAACTGCTCTCCGATATTCAAACCATCTTCGGACGGCCCTCGACCGATTTGTATCTGACCGATTCGCAAACCGATCCGATTGAGCCGGTCAATGCCGGTCATCACGGTGCGCGCATCGGCGTCGTCAAAGAAATCCGCCCGGGCGGCTGGCTGATTTTTGACAGCAACCGCGCCCTGCGGAAGTACGACGGGCTGAAAGTCGAAACCCCCGGCGACACCTTCGCCTACGGCTTCGCCGCCCACGATCTGCGGCTGGCGTCCGACCCCGAAACCAAACGCCGCTTCGACCTTCCGGAGGATGCGGAAATTGCCGTCAGGTTGCCGCCCGCCGCCCCGCCGATTCTGCCGGGCACACCGATTTACTGTTCAATTTCGCAGGCTGTTCGTCAGCGCTACGACTTTCAGGCTCCGCGCCCCGGAACCTACCGCCAGCGGCGACCGGTGAACATCCATGTTTTCCAAACCCTGGAAAAAACGGTTCTGACCGCCTCCGCCGACGGCGTGCAATGCGAACTGGTTTTGGACGGCCCGTTCGAGGCGGCGCGCCAGCCCGAAAAATCCGCCGCCGCCATCCGAACCTGTTTTGAAAAACTCGGCGAGACCGACTGGCAACTCGGCGAACTGACGATCGAAGGATCTGTCTTTATTCCGATATCTATTTTGAACGACGCCCGCCGCCGCCTCATCGCCGATTTTTCCAACCATTGGAAGCAACTGCGTTGCGGCACAGAATTTGTTTCCGAACCTTGGAAAAAAGAGAAAGCAACGAATGTTGCCTGGTCGGTGAAAGCACGGATTTTCCAATCATTGGAAAATGTGGATGAGTTTGTTTTAGAGATCGATCCGGCGCGACCGGAAGAGATCGAAAAGGCGCTGGATTTTTATGCTGAAAAACTGCGTCTGGCTCTTCCCGTCATCATCCGCGATGAAGAGGCCGATGCATTCCGTGAGTTGATTGCGTCCCTGCCGAATCAGAAAAAATGGGAAGCGGCGAATGTCGGCGGGCTGAATCTGTTGCAGGGAAAACAGGGTGTCACCGCCGACTGGCCGCTCTACACGCTCAACACGCAGGCGGCGCTTCAGTGGAACGAGCAGGGCGTTCAGCAGCTCGTCCTTTCGCCGGAAGACGATGCGGAAAATTTATTTGAACTGATTGAGCAGCTCGGCGACGCGGCCATCGTTCCGGTCTATCAGCACACGCCGCTGATGATTTCCGCAACCAAACCGGCGGTGGACGGCGACGAGCTGACCGACCGCTCGCGCCGCGCATTTCACATCGAGCAAGCCGGACATGAATTTGTGCTGACCGGTGACACGCCGTTTTCGCTGACCGATCATCTGGACGAACTGAAGGCCAAAGGCGCGCGCCGTTTCCGGATCGATCTGATGTATGGAATCGACTCGCCCGCCGAAGCCGCCGACCTCGTCCGCCGTATCACCTCCGGCAGTTCTGTTCCCGGCCATTCCGGAAACATCGAGCGCACCCTTCAATAGGCGGCACATCCTATTCGCCGCAAAAGTTGCGGCGAATAGCCCCTTAATCACCGCAAAGTTTCATTTTTCCAATGCTTGGAAGATTCGCCTGATTCGCGATTAGAAGTCCTCCATCACTCCATTCCCCGGCTAGCGCCAGTCGTGCTTCGGGTAGCGGCCCTTCAGCTCTTTTTTGAGGAGCGGGTAGGAGTTGGCCCAGAAGGATTTCATGTCGGTGGTTTTCTGCTGGGGACGCTGGTTGGGCGCGAGGGCCTCAACCACTACTGGGATCTGTCCGAATCCAATGCGCGGGGTTTCTTCCAGCCCGTAAAGCTTCTGGATGGTGGCGGCGATGACGGGCGTCTGACCCGCTTCGTAACGGACTTGTGCGCTGATGCCGCTTGGCAACTTGATCCGTTCGGGGGCCTGCTTGTCCACCATCTCGCGCTGGATCGGGGTCAGCCACGATTTGACTGTTTTCCAGACGGAGCGGTCTTTTAAATCCCGGCGACAGACGGCGCCGAGACAGATTTCCTGGATCATGGCTTCGCGCGCTTCGTCGTCGATTTCGGGGATTCCATAGTCGGGGCAGTGTTGAGCGAGGCAGTTGACTCTGTTAATCCACCGCTCAACGGAGTCGTCCCATTTGGGAATTGTAAGCCGTCCTTCAAGGACCTCGGCGGCGATGATTTCGGCGGCCTGCTGCGGGTCGACATCCTGCGTGACCTTCGAGTGCAGTTCGAGCCCGCGGAATTCTGTCCACTGTTTGGAAACCGCCCGTTTCAGCAAGGGGTCAAACCTCGCCTCGGACTTTTCAATCAGGTCGTCGGGAAACAATTCTGCGAGCCATTTCTCTTCAATGGCGGTACAGAGGTTGAGCCGCACGTTGAGGTCGCGGCGTCCTTCGATCTCGGCGATCTCGGCGGCAACGAACAGCCCGTTGCCGCGCACCATGCTGTCGCGGTCGAGGTCGCCCGCGCGGCCGTGAACGACTTCGCAGTGCAGGGTTCCCTCGTCGCGCCGCTTGGCAACCTGATCGGAGAAGGCGATCAGAATGCACTTTTGCAGATCCTCGTCTTCCGGCGGGCGCGAGTTGATTTTCAGCCCTTCGCTTTCGGCGATCTGGAGGAACCGTTCGTAGAGCGGTTTCACCAGGCGTGCGGCTGCGGCGTGGATGCCGAGCGGGCGGCAGGCGTCGGCGCGGTAATTGTTTTTGTCGGCAAAGCTCCACGCGCGCATCAGCCGTTTGAAATCGGAGACGTCGTCGTCGCCGAGCAGGTCGTCGCGCTGTCCGCGGGTCTGCTTGCCCTTGTTGCGCTCAAGAATACCGCGCCCCTGTGTGAGCGCGGCGATCAGACAGGCCTGCCGGACACATCCATACTGCTCGCCGGCCAGCAGCATGCGCGCGTAGCGCGGGTGCATCGGGAAGAGGATCATCCTCTTTCCTGTTTTGGTTATCGCACCGTCGGCATCCAATGCCCCGAGGTCGGTGAGCAGGGTGAGGGTGCGTTCCAGCGATTCCGGATTCGGTTTTTCCAACCATTGGAAGTTTTCAATGTCGTCGATGCCGCCGGCTTTCAGCGTCAGCACCACTTCGGCCAGATCGTGCCGCAGAATCTCGGGCAGCTCCTGCGCGGGACGGGCGGCATGCTCCTTTTCGGTCCAGAGGCGCATGCATTTTCCGGGGGCGGTGCGCCCGCCGCGTCCGGCGCGCTGCGCGGCCGAGGCCTGGCTGATGCGCTCGACGAGCAGAGTGTCGATCCCGCGGCGCGGGTCGTAGCGGGCGATGCGCGCCAGCCCGCTGTCGATCACGATGCGGATGCCGTCGATGGTGATGGAGGTTTCGGCGACGTTGGTGGAGACGACCACTTTGCGCTGGCTGCAGTCGCCGACCGCCGCATCCTGATCGCGCGGAGCCAGTTCGCCGTGAAGCGGCAGTACTGCAAAGGCCCGCGCGCATTTTCTGGAGCGGATGGCTTCGACGGTGCGGGCGATTTCGTAGGCGCCGGGCATGAAGACCAGCACGTCGCCCTCGGCGCCGGATTCGATCTCTTTTTCAAAGGCGTCGGCGGCGGCCTCCCAGACGGGGTGGTGGCTGAAGTCGATTCGCTTGGGCGAGTACTCGATTTCGACCGGGAACATGCGGCCTTCGCTTTTGAGCTCGCGGCAGGGGGCGAGGTAGTCGCGCAGCGGCCCGGCGTCGAGCGTGGCGGACATGACGATGATTTTCAGATCGGGCCGGGTTTGCTGCAGAAGCAGGGCGCGGGCGAGGGTGATGTCGCCGTAGATGTGGCGCTCGTGAAATTCGTCAAAAATAATGGTCGAGATGCCTTTGAGATTCGGGTCGCTCAAAAACTGGCGCAGGAGAATCCCTTCGGTGACGTAGCGGATCATGGTGTGTTTGGAGACGTGGCGTTCCATGCGAACCTGATAGCCAACCTCGCCGCCGAGTTCGACGCTACGTTCGAAGGCGACCCGTTTGGCAAGCAGGCGCGCCGCCAGCCGCCGCGGCTGCAGCACGACCACTTCGCCGGGCCCGGCTCCTCCGCCATCGAGCACCATCTGCGGAATCTGGGTCGATTTCCCCGATCCGGTCGGCGCTTCAATGAGGAATCGGTTCGATTCGCTCAGCGCCTGCGTCAGCTCGCCGCGCAGTTCATAAATCGGGAGTTTCTTCGGGTTCATGGGAGAGGGAGTTTAACCATCCGCCGTCGCTTTACAAGCTATGGCGGGCAGGCGAATCACATGACAGCCGGAGGCTGTGGGCTGACTCTTTTGACTTTTGATAAAGGATCGCGCAGGGTAAATCATTATGCCACAAGAGGTTTTTCAGTTGTATTGGCCCCCGCATGGTCTCGAGTGAAAGAATGATTGAATCCATTATAGATTATCTTCCGGAGCAGTATGGCCGTGTTACTGCCAATTTTCAGGAGATGCCCGTTGATGCAACGATCGGTATCGTTTTGCCGACCTTTTCCCGCGCGAAATTTTTAGTAAAAACGCTGGAGTCCTTGCGGAAAAGTTCACTTCCAAAGGGCTGTGTGCTGGTTATTGTTGATGAAACCATGGCGTCAAAACAGTCCGCCTGCGAGTCGTATGAATATTTCGAAAGTATTGATTTCGAAGGCGGCGATATACTGCAGGTTAATCAGGAATTTGACGAAATCCGCAAGAAGGCGGATCAGCTCGACCCGTGCGTGGCATTTAATGAGGCGGGATGGCTGAAACATTCCCTGACGAATCCAAGACAGATTCAACACTCAAGGTTCGGCACGTATATCAAGAAATCTTTCTTGCAGGAGAACCCGGCGGTTCATCGGCAGATTTTACAACACGTGCAAGCTTACAAAATATCGACAGATGAAAGTGCCGTGGCCGCAGTTGACGCGTTCGACATGGATATCCCGATTATCAAGATCTATAAAAATCAGCATAAAAACATGTTCGATAGTT